>QIAS01000537.1:0-512 GCA_003225615.1 Acidobacteriota bacterium
CAGCCGAATTCAGCGGCAATCGCGGAAAATGTCCTTCGCGTGGGCGCCGAGCGCATTGATAACGTGCTGAATCTAGTGGGTGAGCTGATCATCGGCAAATCCATGTTTCAGCAAGCCCTCAACGAATTCGCCAAGTACTCGCCCAAAAATCCGTTGCGCGGCAAGTTCGCCGACGCTATGGCATTTCAGGCGCGGGTTTTGAACGATCTGCAACGTTCGGTGATGAAGATCCGCATGGTGCCTGTCGAGCAGTTGTTCCGGCGTTTCCCCCGTCTTGTGCGCGATGTAGCGCGGCAGTGCGGCAAAGAAGTGGAACTGGTGGTGAGCGGACAGGACACCGATCTTGACAAGACCATTCTGGACGCCATTGCTGAGCCTTTAACACACCTGGTTCGCAATGCCGTCGGTCATGGCATCGAAAGCGGCGAGGACCGCCGCCGCCTGAACAAGCCGCAGTTAGGCACGGTCTCTTTAGCCGCCTACCACCAGGGAAACCAAGTGATCATTGAGGT
>QIAS01000537.1:595-4646 GCA_003225615.1 Acidobacteriota bacterium
GAAATTCTGGATTTCATTTTCCGCCCTGGTTTCAGCACGGCGGATGAAATCACCGAGATTTCCGGCCGGGGCGTCGGAATGGACGTTGTGCAGGCCGTCTTGCATCGCTTGAAGGGTACGGTCGGAATTGAAACTCGGGTGGGCTCGGGCACTACCTTTCGCCTGAAGCTGCCGCTGACTCTGGCCATCATCAAGGCGATCTTGTTCCGGGTCGAGCATAGGCTGTACGCCATTCCCCTGCACTCGGTCAGCGAGATTGCCCGCACGCTGGAATCGGAAGTTCACCAGGTCGACAACTACGAGGTCTTGCAGTTGCGAAACGAGGTTCTGCCGATGGTGCGGCTGGGAAAGGCGCCGGCGCCCGATGCCCAGGGACGCTCGCGCAAGCTCTTTATTCTGGTGATCACCGTGGGCGAGAAAAAGTTTGGTCTCATCGTGGACGGCTTGGAAGGCGAAGAAGAATTGGTAATCAAGGCGTTGGACGACCAAACCATCTCCACCGACCTGGTAAGCGGGGCGTCCATTCTGGGCGATGGACGGGTGGTTTTGATCTTGAATCTCTCTGCCGTAGTCGAGCACTTCTCACGCTTGCGGCCGAATGCGGCGGGATCGGTTGGTTCCGGCCTCTTGCTCTCTTACGCCGATCGCTTGCGGTTGGCAGAGAATACGGCGGTGCAGTCATGAAGAACCCCGTACGAGTCCTGGTCGTCGATGACTCGGCGCTCATGCGCAAACTCATCCCCCAGATTCTCGCCGTGGATAATTCGATCGAGGTAGTGGGGACGGCCATGGACGGCACCTTCGGCCTCAAAAAAATCGAAGACCTGAAGCCGCATGTCGTCACCCTCGATCTGGAAATGCCTGGCATGGGGGGCATCGATACGTTGAAGGAAATCATGAGGCATCATCGCGTGCCGGTGATCGTTGTCAGCTCGCACAGCACGGAAGGAGCCTCGATAACGCTCAAAGCTTTGTCGCTGGGAGCGTTTGATTTTGTTGCCAAGCCGCAGGACGTCTCCGCCCGCATGCCGGAAATCGCCAATGAATTAATTGCGAAGATTAAGGCCGCGGCGCAGAGCAAGGGAGTGCGGGTTGCTCCTATCGCGAGCACGTTGCGGCGTGAGAAATCCGCCCAGAGTGGAAAGAAAACTCCTACACGGGTGGTGGGTATTGGCGTTTCCACGGGAGGGCCGCACGCGCTGCAGTACGTGTTGTCACAACTCCCCAGCGATTTCCCCGGCACGATTTTAATCGTGCAGCACATGCCCGAAGGGTTCACCGATATGTTTGCCCGCCGTCTGGACGAAATCTGTGCCATTCAGGTCAAGCAGGCGCAATCCGGGGACCTGCTGCTGGCGGGACGGGCGCTGCTCTGCCCCGGCAACCGTCACCTGAAGGTAAAGAGATTGCCACTGGGAGATGTCGCGATTCTGAGTGATGATGGGCGAGTGAACGGGCACCGTCCTTCGGTTGAGGTGTTGTTTAAGAGTGTGGCGGAGGAATTCGGCGCCGAAGGCGTAGCGCTACTCATGACCGGCATGGGCGACGATGGAGCGGAAGGCATGGGCGCGGTGAAAGCCGCGGGCGGCATGACCATCGCCCAGAGCGAAGATTCTTGTGTGGTGTTCGGCATGCCGAAATCAGCCATTGACCGTGGCTATGCGGTGCGGGTGGTGCATTTGGACGCTATGGCCAACACCCTGCAGGCACAGTGCATGCCGCACCGCGGACGCCCCGAAGCCAGCCCCGAGTCCAATCGCGGCAAGAGCGCCGGCGTTGGCCACGATTGAAAGTTCAGTCTGAGTTGAACTCGATGTAGACGTATTGAAAGTGGTTCCGGATACGATAGCAGTTCGCCAGTACGACGCAGCAAGGACGGGCAGCCCATCCGCTCCTTGATTGTGGATACCTCCGTTTTCGCGCGCAAGAACCTGGCCCGCATGGTGGAGTCCTTTGGCGGGCAGGTGGCGAGCGAGGCCGGGGACGGAATGACTGCCATCACCGAATACGACCGCACCAATCCCGACATCGTGCTCATGGACATCACCATGCCGCAGATGGAAGGGATTGAGGCCGCCGAAAAGATTGTGCTTGCTCATCCCGAGGCGCGCATCGTGATGGTGTCCTCGGTCGGTTACCAGGAAAACATTGTCGCCGCACTGCAGCGCGGCGCACGCCACTTCGTGCAGAAGCCGGTGAAGCCCGAAGTGCTGTACGAAGTGATCAAGTACGTGTTGGGTGAGGATGGAGCCGTGGCCCACGTGGCCGGCGCAGGAGCCTGATTTATGAAGATGGAGTTGATCCAGCCTTTCATCAACTCAGCCGACGCCGTGCTCTCACAGGGTCTGCATTGCACCACTTCCATCGGCAACCTCAGCATGGAGGAGGAGACCTACCGGCGTAAGGGCGTGGCCGCGATGGTGTGGTTGTCCGGCGACATCGAAGGACGCATCATCTTCGATCTCGATCCGGAAACCGCCGTGCGCGTGGCCAGCCGGCTGGCGGGCGCGGAATTGCCCGAGTCCGATGAGTTGGTGCGGGAAACAGCGTGCGAGCTGGCCAATCAGATCATCGGCAACGCAGTCACCGCGTTGAACGACCAGGGATTCCATTTCCGGGTCCACCCTCCGGTACTGCACACCTCCGAGGAAGGCACCCGCGGCAATGAAGATACGGAAGCGCTCGTCATGTGCTTTGAAACCGACAGCGGGACGGTATTCATGAATGTCGCGCTGCGCTACAACCGGCGACGTTTAGCCGATCACGCGGCAGCGGCAGGCAACTGATCTCGTCCCCGCACGGCCTCCGGTGAACTGTCCGCACTTTCCTTTACTCGCAGTTCCCTTCGCGAATGCAATACCTCCGCACGGATCTAGTTTTTAGGAGTTGCGTGCCACACAAATGGGACGATCGGCCTAAGGGCCAGCCAGGACGAACACCGGGCTCTGCAGAGGGGGTGTGGCCACGCCGGTTCCGTTTTGAGCCACTGCCGTTACTCCGGATGGATTGAGTACGGTGAATGTTCCGGGGCCGAGCGCGGTGATGGCGAACGTTCCGTCATCGGTATTCATAAACCCCTTTATCACGACGCTCATGCCGATCTGCAGCGGCGGGGCTGGCGGCTTTGCAATGGCATAGCTGTAGGTAGTATTGAGGCCGCTTTGCGATGCAGCCGGAATGGTAAGTGTGGGCCCCGTCGCCGCACTCACCGGGGCCGGGAGGTTCACTAATGGCGTCGCATCCGATGCTCGAATGATGGCGATGTTGCCGGCATCGCAATTTCCCAGATAGACGCGGGAACTGTCCGCAGACGCGGTGGTGGTAATTCTAAAGCGTGTCGAGTTGCAAGCAGGCAATGCTGTCACCGCCGGCAGATTAACTGTTTTGACGAGGCTGTTGTTCAGCGGGCTGATGACGGTGATAATGGCCGCCACCTCTTGCATAGACGCCGCTGCCATTGGGCAGAGGGGCAACGGAGGCGCATCCCGCCGGGCACGCGGCGTTCGGTCCGGCGGGGAGGTTGATTGTCGCCAGCAGAAGGGGCGTATCCTGCGCGGCATCCAGCACGCTCAGAGTTCCCGCCGTGCTGTTGGTCACATAAAGACGGTTCAGATGGCTGTCATACAGCATGAAGTCGGCTCCGGCGCCGACCGCAACCTGCGTCACGGGAGGAATGACCGTATCAGAGAATGTGTCGATGGTTGTCACGTCGCCATTTCCCTGGCTCAAGACATAAACCCTCGCACTGTCTGATCGAGCCGCCACCGAGATTGGAGCATTGATGGAGGCATCGGTAATTAGCGGATTGGGGCTCTTATCCACGGTATTAATGCTGGTCACACCGCCGCCCTGACTGGCAACGTACACCTTTTTTCCATCGGGAGTTTCCGCCAGACTGACAGGATTAGGAGCTGCCAGCGGAATCACGTTGGTCACTGCATTGATGGTGGTATTTACGACAGCGACAGTCGCATTTCCGGAGTTGGCCACGTAAAAAAAACCGTTCTCCA
This sequence comes from Acidobacteriota bacterium, assembly GCA_003225615.1. Classification (GTDB taxonomy): domain Bacteria; phylum Acidobacteriota; class Terriglobia; order Terriglobales; family Acidobacteriaceae; genus QIAS01. The sequence goes on from QIAS01000537.1 coordinate 4,606, forward strand.
TGCTGTGCACAAAGACCGGCGCCGATCCCGAGGGCAGGCTG
>QIAS01000125.1:0-1174 GCA_003225615.1 Acidobacteriota bacterium
AAATGGCGGCTGCAGAATCCCCGCGGGAAAAACTATTTCATTTCGCGAGCCGCTGTAGTAGGCATTCACCGTCGGCGGCGTCATGCCCCATTCTTTGCGATCGAGCGGCTTGTTGATTTTGGCGATTTGCCGTCGCGATTCGAATTCATTAGCACGCAGGAAATTGCCGATCAAGTCGCCGCGTTGCACGCTCAACTTGCTGTAGTCGCGCCACACGTCGGGATAACCGATTTTGTTGCGGATAGCATCCAGCTTCAGCTTTGCCTGCTTCTTGGTCTCTTCCGTCATCCAGGGCAAACCCCGAATATCCTGATCCAAAGATTGTTCCAGCGCATCCACCATCTTCAACATGCGCTGCTTGCCATCGGCGCCGAATGTCAGCTCGACATATTTTTGGCCTAGCGCCTCGCCCAAGGCCTCATCGGTCGCATCCACGCATCGCTTCCACCGCTCCTGGATCTCAGCCTGTCCCGTCAAGTACTGCTTCATTTTGAAATTTGCGTCGACAAAGGGTTTGGAGAGCCATGGTGACGCGGCATCCAACATGTGCCAACTCACGTAGGTCTTCCATGTATCGACCGGCTCGGAGTCAAGCAGTGCGTTCACCTGCTTGAAAAATTCCGGGTTGGAAACGTTAAGCTCGGAAAAACTGGGTGCTCCGGTATCGGCAAAATATCGGTTCAACGAAAAATTGGAAGCCAGCGCGACCACCTGGTCGCGGCTCATCTTATGATCACGACTCTTTGGATCTCGCCGCAACGTACGGTCCATGGAAGCCTTGGCCAGCCCCGTTTCAATCCTCAGTATGGTCTGGGCGGACTCAGCCGCCTGCTGCGGCGATTGACCGGACAGCGCAAATATCTGGGTGGCATATTCCACCAGGTGCTTGCGCATTTCGACCATCTTGGCATCGTCTTTGATGTAGTAGTCGCGGTCCGGCAGTGTCAGGCCGCCCTGATCGATGTACGCGATGACCTGATCGGCATTATGCATGTCCGATGACGAATAGAAATTGAACAGCGGATTCGGCCCGATCAGATGCACATGCGCAATCTCATCCATCAGCGCCCTCTTGTCCTGCGCCGCCATGATGCGCTCCAGTTCAGGCTTCACTGCCGCCACGCCCTGCGTATCGACCGTCTTCTGGTCCATGCACGATCCGTACAGATCGCCA
>QIAS01000125.1:1294-12908 GCA_003225615.1 Acidobacteriota bacterium
AATTTCTGCCGTCTTCAGCCAGTTGCCGCAGGCGTACTGATAAAAGTCGGTGCAGGGATCCACCATCTTGTCGATGTTATCGACGCTGAAGCCTTCGGCGGTCTGTGCCGCATGCGCTGAAGAAGAAGTTTGGGGTGCGGGGGCCGAACTCTGCGCGAAGGCAAACAGACAAGGCAACAGAACCAGAAAAAAGACTCGTGAGAAGCGCATGGATGACCTCATTTAAATGGAGCTGTGGACTTTAGGCTCGGAAGTTTAGACGTGCAAACTTGACGGATGTTACCGGCATCCCTTCATGATCAGTGAAGCATCCCTAAGTACACGCGTGGAACTCCATGAAGTAGTTTTCTTCACCTTGACCGCGTTCATGCAAAATACTTCCGAGCAAAGCGCCGCCTGCCACCTGTTCCACGCGAGTCTCTACCCAGCTATTCGCGTCGTGTTTCTCCGCTATCCGCAGCTTCAGATAATTATCCGTGATGGCTTCGGTGTACCCGCCCTCGAACCCACTCAGAGTGATGGCTTGAATCGTTTTTCCGATAAACGAGCGCATGAATGCCAGCTTCTTCTCTGCCGCCAGCTCACGCAGCACCCGGTTGCGCTCGCGAGCGGTCCGCACCGGAACCTGGTTCGGCATTGTGGTTGCCGGAGTCCCCGGACGCGATGAGTATGTAAATACGTGCAGATAAGTAAATGGCAGCTCTTCCACCATGCGCCGCGTTTGTTCGAACTCGAATTCGGTCTCGCCGGGAAAGCCGACCATCACATCCGCCCCGATCGCGGCGTTCGGCATAGCAGTGCGTATTTTCTCGATCTTTTCCTGGTAATGCCAAGGACGATATTTGCGACGCATACGCCGCAGAACGGTATCGCTTCCCGACTGCATCGGAACGTGGGCGTGCTTGGCTATGCGGGGCGACTCGGCGACCAGACGAATCAGCTCATCGCTCCAGTCCATAGGCTCGACGGAGCTGAGGCGGAGTTTCTCAAGCGCGGTCTCTTGGAGGAGACATCGGATGAGATCAACAAAAGTCTTCGGTGTTCCTTGCTCAGTCACTGAGACGCGAGCGCCTGGTGCGCTGACGACCGAAGACGGACGACTGACGTCTGCCAGGTCACGCCCCCACCTTCCCAAATTGATTCCTGAGATCACGACCTCGCGGTAGCCAGCCTCGACTAGGCCATTCACCTGACGGATCACTTCCTCCGGCTTGAGCGACCGGCTCTGGCCGCGCACATAGGGGATCACGCAGAAGGAGCAGCGATTGTCGCAGCCGTCCTGCACTTTGAGGTTGGGACGCGTGCGCTCGTTGCCAGCATCGAACACCGGAGCAGCGAGAAGCTCGGTGTGGGCGAAGATGTCGGAAACGAAAATCCGGCTTCCGGCTGCCGGCGTCGGGCTCCCCGCCTCAGCTTTCAGGCTATGCGGCGAAGTAGAGAGCCGAGTCAGAGGTACAAAGTTTCTGACAGCGGACCCCCCTTCGAGCCGGATTTCAGTCTCTTCCGGTGCACGCGGCACGAGAGGTGCTGCAATTTCCGCCAAGCGATGTTTATGCGAGTTTCCTACGACCCACTTCACTCCGGGAAGGGCTGCTAGTTCTTCAGGAGCGCGCTGCGCGTAGCATCCCGTAACCAAAATCTGGCAGCCCGGATTCTCGTGAGCAATGCGGCGGATCGCTGCGCGTGCGTCCTGGTCCGCGGCGGCGGTCACTGTGCACGTATTCAGCACGACTATTTCAGCCTCACCCGGTGCTGATGCCCGATGCAGGCCGCTCTCCCTTAGTTGCTCTTCAATCGCCGCACCGTCTGCCTGGGTAGCGCGGCAACCAAAATTCTGTACGTAGAAACTTGCCACGGTTCTATAGTAACGTAGTACCCGGGTAACGTAGTACGTGCTGACTGGGTTACAGGGTTGCTTTTGTACTGACTGCTTGTGCAACCGCTGTGCGAAAATAGCTGTCCAACTCATAGAGAAAAGACTTACCGATTCTGCCTGAGGTACTCTTATGAAGCGGCGCATTCTGCTCGTGGATGACGATGTCGCGGTATTGCTCACCTTGAAGACGGTACTCGAGATGGACGGCTTTGAAGTGGAAACGGCGGGGTCAGCTGCCGAGGCTCTCGAAAAACTGGGATCCGGCGTCTATCAGATGGTCATCACCGATGTTCGCATGGAAAGCGAACAAGCCGGATTTGAAGTTATTCGCGCGGCACGCCAGCAGGATTATGATCCAGCCACGGCCCTTCTTACCGCCTATCCACCGCAGAATGGGGAATGGAAACGCGAAGGTACCCAGTCAGTCCTGGTGAAGCCGGTGGGAACCCAGGACCTGGTGCGCCAGTTGGAAGCTTTACTTGTTCGCCACGAAGACGAGAAACAGCAGCGCCGCAAACAAGCCGCGGTTCCCTCGCCGCCAAAACACGCCAACGGGTCCGGCCGCGAGGCTGGCAGGAAGATCAGCTAGTCCCGATGGTTAAAGCGCACTACGGCGCTGGCGTGCTCTCACCTGCCGTCTTAGACAAATCTGAATTGGTTTGAGTCAGGCAGAAGCTGCCTGTCGCCGCTGCTGGAAACATTCGCGGCAAAAAACGGGCCTGCCCTGGGTCGGCTTAAATGGCACCGTAGTTTCTTTGCCGCATTGCGAACAAACCGTCCTGGTCTCAACTTTGTTGTAGCCTTGCGCTGGGGCTGCCCCCAGCACTGCTACTCTCTTTGTCTTACAAGTTTTGCAACGCTTGGGCTCGTTCTTGAACTGCTTGTCATGAAAAAACAGCTGTTCACCGGCCGTAAAGACGAAGTCCGCGCCGCAGTCTATGCACTTCAACACCTTGTCCTGGAATTCCATTGAGAGATGCTCCCTTCACCCCATTCCCTGCGCACGCGCTCGAACGAGCCTCGGTGCTCCCCTTCACGCGTACCAATGCGCAAGGCGCCTCCATCCCCCTCAATTAATTTTGAAAACTGCCCCTGGATTCGGCCCGCCATGCATCAGCCCAATGCATGGATTACTGCTAAGAAGTGTCGACTGCGGATGACTTACTGCTTCTTACAACGTCAATTTCCTAACCGAATGAAAAAGAATGGGCCGCCACTGGGGAGCGGCGACCCACGTCCAAATTAATCCTGTTCCTTGCGCGCCTTCTTAGAACTGCGCTCGCGAGTAACCTTCCGTCACTCGCTGCTTCTCGCCGGACTTCAGATAACAAGGAGTGGCGGCTTGATCTCCTTTATGATGTCTTCTTCCTGTACCCTTATGCCTAAACCGGCGAAGCGCATTTTCGAGGGAGTCTCCCTCCTGAATTCCTACTCCACAAAAACCCGGTACACCCCCAAACTCGTCCCATTTGGACGGCATAGTTATTACAAGCTTCCCCCGGCAAGTCAAGAGGCATGTAAAGTTTTTTGACAGTTACCCGAACTCAGACCATAACAACAAGTCGCAAAACGTTGGACACATACTTAAAAAATAACTTTCAGACCCAATTGTACTTGCCTGGGTGCATAGGCATCGCTGGCTGTCATAAAGCGTGACGGCGAAGCATAATATGCCGGGAAGTGATTGATTCCCAGTGTTTTATCGTACTGCACAAAGTGCCCGATGCTGTTCAGAAAGCCAACATCGCTGATCTGTACACGCTTGTTGTCGCGATTGAGCAGGTTAAAAGATTCCGCCATCAACTCCAGTTTGACCCGGTCGCCGGCATAAATGCGACGGGTAAGCCGCAAGTCGGTGGTCGCGTAATCGGGACCGAGAAAGGCGTTGCGTCCCACACCAGGCAAGCGGTCGTTCATATCGTTTCCATCCTGGTTAGGATCGCCCGACACGCGGCTATCCACCGGTCGGCCGCTACCGATCGTGACCACGCCTGACATCTTCCAGTCATTGAAAATCTTCCCCAGCAACTCGTGCTCGCGGTGAAACGGCCGCGGCGTTGTCACCCAGGAGAAGACGAAACGATGCCGCTGATCGGTCACGCTGGGCCCGCGCTCGCTGCTGGTGGAATAGGAATTCTGCACAGTGGCTGGATGTCCGGCCAACAGGGCGTCCTGCCCGTCGTCGATGGCGTGCGCAAACGTGTATGCCAGGCGGAAGTAGAGGCCGCTGGTCATTCGACGCTGCACCGAAACGGTGAGGCCGTGATAGACGCTCGAGGCTGCGCTCTCGTACTGATTTATGGCCCCGAGCCGCGGAATCGGGCGAGCTAGCGGGTTTACGCACGGCGGGTACGGACACGTCGTCGTACGGGAAAATTGCCATGTCGAGAACGAATCCACGTTGTAGTAGCTGCCGAGGAAATTGGTGCCGGAGTCGTCGTAAATGGGATACGCGACTTCAGTGGGCGGTGGCAGGTTCACATCCCGAGCGCGAATCAGATCGATCCCATGCACGTACATGTAATTGATTCCAGCAGACAAGCGGTTGGCCATCTCCCGTTCCAGGCTTAGGCTGGCCTGCTGTACTCGTGGCGTCCTGAAATTACGGGCAAACGCCGAGATATCACTCTCTAGCATCCCACCCACGCTGGCCGGCGGCGCGCAATATGTTGAGTACATGGGGCAGACCACCAGCGGGTTAGGATACGTCGGAAAAACCTGCTGATCGTAATAATGGCTGTTGTTGAGGAACAGGGTGGTAGACGAGAGGCCATTGTCCGTCGCAACAGTGGAAGGATAGATTTGCGGAATTCGCGTGTAAAACAGCCCGTATCCCGCGCGGATGACCAGCGGGCGCTGATCGCCTACTGAGTAAGCCAACCCCACCCGTGGGGCAAAGTTGGTCATATTGTCATTGGGGACGCGGCCGGAGTCCGGCCAAAGCCGGTTGCTCAGCAATCCTTTGGTAGTGAAAAGTTGCAGGTCATAGCGCACCCCGAGGCTCACGGCCAGGCGGTTCGTAAGCCGGATCGTGTCCTGGGCGAAAGCCGCATATTCGTTGGTGTCGGGATGCGAAACAGCTGAGCCAAAATTCTGTATGTAGTATTTGGGTACCTGATGAGCGAAGGCCCGTAGCGGAGTCAATTGCATGCCCCCGATCATGGGCTCAAACGTCCAAGGGTCCACCTTTACGTTATCAAAATAATATTCGCCCCCAAATAGTGACGGAAAGAAGTTGTAGACCAAGGTGAACAGCCCATCTCCGCCGAATTTCCAGGAATGCCGTCCGCCTTCCAGGCTGATCGTCTCCGCGATGTGCAACCGGTGCTCGCGGGTATTACGCGGCAGCATGGATGACCGGCCAAAGCCGTCCAGCACGTTGTAGATCTTGGTGAGAGGCGCACTTGAGTTGGCGAATGACTCCTGTAGATCGCGGGAAAATTGCGCCCGCAGGTGGCTGGTGCTGCGTGGTGAGAGGCCGCTGGTCAGTGAAACCGAGACGCTCTCGGTAGTCACGTTCTCCTCACCGTTTTCACTGGTCGCGGAATTCGTGATAGGACTGGCGGGATCGAAAAATATAATAACGTGAAGTGCTCAGACGCACTGAGAGGAAGTGTCGTGGGGTGAGTGAATCATCCAGTTTGAAGAATCCGGAATTACCCAGCAGTTTGGATCGGAAATTCCCCGCCATGGCAGACAGTTGGTCCGCTGCCGCAAATACCAGCGCCTTGTCGCTGTCCTCATAATCTCCGTGATGCAGCGGCTCCGCTCCCTTCTGGGGAACCAACACCGTGCTCCCATTCAGGAAGCGGACCGCAGTGGGAACATGGAAAATATGCTGGTCCAAGCCGCCAAAGAAAAAAATCTTGTTACGTTTGATTGGACCGCCGAACGTGAAGCCGAATTGTTGCTGGCGGTCGTCCGGCGTGCCGTTGAGATTAGCGTGCTGCGCGTTAAGCATGCTGTCGCGCAGGAAGTAGAAGCTGGTGCCATGCCAGTGGTTCGATCCGGACTTGGTCACCACGTTCACGACTGCTCCCCCCGCCCGTCCCAGTTCCGCACCATAGGTGTTGGAAGAAACGCGAAACTCCTGCACCACTTCGTTAGAAAACTGGTAGGGGGCGCGATAGCGACCGCGAGCCTGCCCAAAAAACGAGTTGTTGTTATCTCCACCGTCGACGAGGTAGCTGGACTGATATCCGCGGATCCCGCCAAACGCCAGGTCGCCATTGGAGGTGGAGGTCAGTCCGCGAGGATCCTGCGTGACTCCCGGAGCCAGCAAAGCGAGGTCAGTGAAGCGGCGCCCGTTTAGTGGCAAGTCCGAGATGGCCCGCTCGTCAATTACGGCAGAAATGGCGCTGGGCTGGGTGTCTACCAATGGAGGCGCCCCAGAAACGGTCACACTTTCCTTTGCCCCGGCCACCGTCAGTCGAAACTGGAGTTCTGCGACTCCGCCGACCTCCACGTGCAATGGAGGGCTCATCTGCGGAGACATTCCTGGCGCCTCGGCCCGCGCGATGTAGTCGCCAGGCTGAAGCAATTCGAGCGCAAACCGGCCCTCCGCATCACTGGTAACCGAGTACCGCAAGCCCGTCGCAGAGTTCACCACCACCACCGTGGCTCCTGCGATTTGCCCACCAGACGGATCAAAGAGGATGCCGCGAAGCGCGCCCGTAGAGGCATCTTGCCCGTTGGAACGCCCGGCCAGGAGCATTAAGACAACGACGAGAAGAAGACGAATCAAGAATTTTATGTGAAGAGAAGAGACCCCAGTTTGGGGAATATGGGAAGACATAAGAATCCACCTGCGTCCGTTTGAATTGGAATCGGAGGGGATTCCGGGAGCCTGGGTGCAACCCAGTCTGTATAACATTTATAAGAAGGTTGAAAATGTGACCGCTGAACCTCGCTTACGGGCATTTTCCCGCCGTGGGAATTGCGGGTTTTCAGGGCGGAGTTGTCGAGCTTCACTTAACTCGATGAACAGAAGAAATCCGCACAAGATGCTTTACGGCGTGGGTGTGACGTGCTCCTCTCGCACCTGCACCCGAGCGCATGGTATGTTCATCTACTTTGATTGGCAACAATCAATGCCTGGCGAGTAAACATGATTCGCTCTTTCAAAGACTTGACGCCGCAAATTCCCGAGACTGCTTACGTTGACGATTCCGCGCAGCTGATCGGCGACGTGATTCTAGGCGAGCATGCCAGCGTCTGGATGAACGCAGTGCTCCGTGGCGACGTGCACGCCATCCGCGTGGGCCACTACTCCAATATCCAGGACTGCAGCGTGCTCCATGGGATGAAAGAGAAATACGGAGTTTTTCTGGGAGATTACGTAACGGTGGGACATTCTGCAATCCTGCATGGCTGCACTATCGAGGACCGTTGTCTGATCGGTATGGGATCGATCATCCTAAACGGGGCGCACATAGGCGCGGGCTCAATCATCGCCGCTGGAACGCTGATCGCGGAAAAGACCAAAGTCGAGCCCAATTCCCTCTGGATGGGCTCCCCCGGCAAGTTCCGTCGCCATTTGGAGGAAAAAGATCAGGAAATGATCCTGATGTACGCAGAGAATTATCTGGGATACAAGAAGTCGTACCTGGCGGAACGGAAGTAACTTTGCGGTAGGGACGCGGCTGCCGCGTCTCGCGCATCGCAAGCGCAAAGCGCACATATCGAATGATCAAGGCCATTCGAGGAACCCGCGACCTGCTACCGCCCGAAACGGCGCTGTGGAACTTTGTCGAAGCGGCGGCCCGCGATGTTTTCCGGGCCTACAATTTCCAGGAAATCCGCACGCCTATTTTCGAAGAGACGCAGCTTTTCGCGCGTTCGGTAGGCGAAGAAACCGACATCGTCTCCAAAGAAATGTATACCTGGGAAAACCGCGGCCGCGCCCAATCGGAAAAAGGTCAGTCGCTTACCTTGCGGCCAGAAAACACAGCCGGGGTTGTCCGCGCCTACATCGAGCACAAACTCTGGGATCGCGGCCTCAATAAGCTCTACTACATCGGCCCCCAATTCCGCCGGGAACGCCCGCAAAAAGGCCGATATCGCCAGTTTTACCAGATCGGTGCCGAAGCGATCGGGCCGCCGAGCGCCGGCAGCGAGTCTCCCGCGCGCGATGCCGAAATGCTGGAGATGCTGGCCACTTTCCTCGACCGGCTCGGAATCACTGGCTGGAATCTCGAACTCAACTCCGTCGGCTGCCCCAACGACCGCGCCCGCTGCAACGAAGCGTTGCGCAAAGCGCTTGAACCCGTTGTCTCGAAAATGTGCGCTGACTGCCAGCGGCGCGCCGTCACCAATCCACTGCGCGTCTTCGACTGCAAAGTTCCGGAAGATCAGCCCATCATCGAGAAGCTGCCGCGCATCAGCCAGTTTCTCGACGAGCCTTGCCGCACCCACTTCGCCGAAGTGCAAGAGATTCTCCAAGCCGTCGGCGTCCCGTTCCGCCTCAACGATCGGCTAGTGCGCGGACTCGACTACTACACGCGCACAGCGTTTGAGTTCACGCACGGCGCTCTGGGCGCGCAGAATGCAATCCTCGGCGGAGGCCGATACGACGGTTTGTCCGAATCGCTCGGCGGCCCACAGGCTCCCGGCATCGGCTTTGCTATTGGCGAAGACCGCCTCGTCATGTCACTAAAAGAGTCAGCGGAGGCTGTTGCGCGTAAGCCTGAGGTCTACATCGCGCCACTTGGCGCTGACATGAACCGCGAGGCTGCCCGTTTGGCCCGCGAGTTGCGCCGGCACGACCTGGTTGTGGAACTCGGCGACGAAAGTTTTCGCATGAAAAAATCGCTTGAGACCGCGAGCAAGCTGGGCGCCCGTTATGCCCTGATTGTGGGCGAAAACGAAGTCAAGGCCGATGCCTTCGGCCTCAAGAATCTCGAGACCGGTGAGCAGATTCCGGTGCCGCACCATGAATTGGCCGCAAAAATTCAAGCTGGCCGCTAGTTGAAGATTGATCGTAGGAGGACTCATGAAATTTCTCTCCCTTACCGTGGTTCTTTCTTTTGCAATCTGTAGCCCTCTCTGGGCGCAGGCCGCGGGTTCGGTGACGACCAACAACGCTACTCCAAGCTCCACGGCCGCGTCTCCGGTCGAGCAGCAAATCATCCAGAACGTAAGACAATTCGTGCAGGCGAACACGAAAAAAGACGCCGACTATTTCAAACGCACTTTGACCGACGACTTCATCGAGGTGCCAAAGAATGGCGGCACTTCCGACCGCGCTGAATTTCTCGAGGACGTGACCACCGGCGACAAGAGCAAGGAACCCCGGCTTTACAACATCAAAGTAGTTCCCTTGAACGAAGGCGCCGCGCTGGCCACCTATGACGAAATACTGCCGGGTGATGAGACTCGTTACCGCCACATAACCCACGTCTGGGTGAAGCAGGGAGACCAGTGGAAGCTGAAGTTTCTGCAAACCACACCGAATCTCTGGAGCATTGGGGATGTGTGAGTGAAATCGCCGCGAAAGTCTCCGCGCGCCGCGCCGGCGATCAAGCTGGTCAATCTCGAAGAGGGCATGCCTCTGGTTCACGAGGCGATCGCCAAACTCAATCGGGAAATCGCCACGGCCAAACCGCAGGGCCACTCCGCCCTCAAACTGATTCATGGTTACGGTTCGAGCGGCGTCGGTGGCGACATCCGGATTGCCGTTCAAAAACGCCTGCGTGAACTGCGCGATAACCGGCAGATTCACGGTTATATATTTGGTGAGGACTGGTCGATATCCAACGAAGATACCTGGCAGGTCACCAGGAAAAATCCTGCACTGAAGGGAGACCGTGATTTGGGCAAGAAGAACCTGGGGATAACGATTGTCTTGCTGTAATTCCAGTCCACATTCCGTTTCGTGCGCCTGCCGCCATTTATAATCTCTGCTCCGGCTTCGGCCGTATTCCCGACAACAAAGGTGACTGCTTGCTCGACTTTTTAGGCGATCTGCGACGTACCCACATGTGCGGAGGCCTGCGCGCCTCGGATGCCGGCAAAAAAGCTGTGCTCATGGGCTGGGTCAACCGCCGCCGCGATCTCGGCAACCTCATCTTTATTGATCTCCGCGACCGCACCGGTGTCACGCAGGTGGTCTGCAACAAGGAAATGAACCCTGCCATTCACGAAAAAGCTGGCCAGTTGCGCAATGAATACGTGGTCGCGGCGCTGGGCACGGTCAAACAACGCGATCCCAACACGGTGAACAAGAACATTCCGACCGGCGAAGTCGAGCTGGTGGCCGAAGAACTGCGAATTCTGAACGAAGCCAAGCAGCCGCCGTTTCTGCCTGGTGACACGGTTCTGCCGAACGAAGAGTTGCGCCTCAAATATCGCTATATTGATCTGCGCCGCGAGGCTATGCAGTTCAACATCGAACTGCGCCATAAAGTGGCAATTGCCATTCGAACTTATCTCGCCGCGCAAGGATTCTTCGAGGTCGAAACCCCTTTCATGACCCGTTCCACGCCGGAGGGCGCGCGCGACTACCTCGTTCCCAGCCGCGTGCAGCCGGGCTGTTTTTATGCGTTGCCGCAATCGCCGCAATTATTCAAGCAGATTCTGATGATTTCCGGATTCGACAAATATTTCCAGATCGTGCGGTGTTTCCGTGACGAAGACCTGCGCGCCGACCGCCAGCCCGAATTTACCCAGATCGATCTCGAAATGTCGTACCCGCAGCCGGAGCGCGTCTGGGAAGTGGTGGAAGGATTTCTGGGCGCCGCCTTCAAAGCCGCGGGAATTGAAATCAAGCCGCCATTCCCGCGCATGACCTACGACGAAGCCATCCGCAAATACGGCAGCGACAAGCCGGATATGCGCCTACCTGAGATGACCGACGTGCGCGAGACCTTCGCACCTGAAAATCTTGCGACCCTCGGAGTGAGTGCAACTCTCCCGGTTATGGCCATTCGCATCCCGAAAGTCGGCGAGCTTTCGCGCAAAGAACGCGACGATATCAAGCCGCTGTTTACCGCGAAAGGCGGCTCGAAATTATTCGAAGACTTCAAGCGGCTGGAAAAGAATTTCCCAGAGGCTGCGTCCACAATTCGGCAAGAGACTGGCGCCCAGCCCGACGATCTAATCGTGATCGTCAGCGGAGACAGCAAGCCCGCAGAACACAAGTCCGCGGGCGGAGTAAAGCCCGAGGTCAAGCAACATGATCACGCGGTCTACACCGCTGCCGGACTGCTCCGCATTGCCCTCGCCCAGAAGTATGCCGACCGCCACGGCGCCTTCAAAAAGACCGGCAATCCCGAGAAAGACTTCCGCTTCCTCTGGGTGACCGATTTCCCCATGTTCGAATGGGACGAAGAAGGCAAACGCTGGGCCGCCGCCCACCATCCCTTCACGTCGCCGCACGAACGTGATATGGACAAGCTCGAGTCCGATCCCGGCGCCGTGCGTGCGCTTGCCTACGACGTGGTGCTGAACGGTACGGAGTTGGGCTCCGGCTCCATTCGTATTCACCGCCAGGACATACAAAGAAAAATCTTTCACGCGCTCGGCATGACGGAAGACGAGGCTCGCGCCCGCTTCGGATTCTTCCTCGAAGCCCTGGAGTACGGCACGCCGCCTCACGGTGGCATCGCGCTCGGCCTTGACCGAATTGTCATGATCCTGGCCGGCGCGGAAAGCCTTCGCGAAGTCATCCCATTTCCCAAGACCGCGCGTGCGGTAGATTTGATGGTGGACGCGCCGACCCCGGTGAGTGAAGCACAACTA
>QIAS01000530.1 GCA_003225615.1 Acidobacteriota bacterium
TGGCGGAAGGGGACATGCTGCGGACGCAGTTGGCGATCCTGCGGCGTCTGGCGAAGTATGAGCCGTTCAATACGATTGAACTGCGGCAGCAGATCGCGCAGAAGGTAATTGAGCGGGGGAAGTACACACTGGCTTAAGGGGGTTGGCGGACAGGAGTGTCCGCCCCCACATAAGCCTACTGCAGTTTTGAGTATTCGGCTTTGGCCTGCTTGAGGAGCGGCAGGTCGGGGTCGGCGTCCTTCCAGACAGCGAAGAGATCCTGATAGGCAGTTCGAGCAGCGTCTTTGCTGCCCGCTGCGGCGCGAGCGCGCGCCAAGCCGAGGTGAGCCAAGGCCCGCACCGGCGTCTCGCCAGCCACCCCCTGGTGGTCAAGAATCCTTTGAAATTCCCGGGCAGCTGCGTCGGGCTGCCGCGCTTGCAGGATAGCATTGCCTCGCATATACGCGGGATAGAAAGATGGCAACGGTGGGGTTAAGGACAAGTCGTAAGGGAGAGCAGACTCCAAAAGCTTGAGGGCTTGAAGTGGATCGTTGTGCCGGAGCGCGAGCTTGGCCCTGGTTGTGGGAAGCCAGATGGCATTTAGCAAGGTTGCGTCGGGAAATTGCTGCTTAAGCTCAGAAACCAGCGCCTCCGCGCGCGCCGTATCCTTGAGCTCTGCAAACGTCAATGCAGCCGCCACTTTTGCGCGCATGCCGGGGGCTGTCGCCAGAGCTGCAGTCAAGGTTTTGCGGGCGGATTCCAGGTCGCCGTATTCGGCCGCCCAGAGGGCCGCGAGTGCCTGGGTGGAGGCAGCGCTTCCATTAAGCCCTTCGCGCCGGTCGGCGCTGACGGACTGCTGGATCAGATCACGTGCTTTGGCAAGCTTTCCATCGTGCAAGGCCACGACGGCCTGTAGCCAGAAGAACAGGGCTTGGGCATCGGATCTGGGTGAGGCCCACGCGACTTGCTGCTGTGTGGTGGCATTGTCGTGCAGCACGGCTGCCGTGAGGTAAAGCCCGACATGAGTTGCAAGGTCGTCGGGGTGGCGAGACAGAAGTTTAACCATACTCATCCTGGCTTCATCAAACCGATCCAGCGAGAGGAAAGCGAAGGCGGTATTCTGTTCGGCCAAGACATTGTTGGGATCGAAGCGGAGAGCCTCCTGGGTCTCGCTCAAGGACTTTTCGTGCTGTCCTAGTTCCGCACAGGTAACGCCGATGTTGTTATGTGGAATGTCGTCGCGGGGGTAGGCCTTTTCCCAGAGTTCGTAGCTCTGGACGGTCCTGGTGAGATCCTGCGTGACAATGTTGTAGTAGTGGGCCTCGATATAGAACTTTTCCCGTTCGCTGGTGCGCTCGCGCCGATCGAATGCCTGCTTTGTGTACTCGAGAGTGAGCCGGTCTTCGCCCATGTTGCCGTAGGCTTGAGCCATGGCGGCGTAGGCCATGGCGAAGTTGGGATCGAGCTCAATGGCGTGTTTGAAAAAGGGCAGGGATTGCGCTTCCGCGCCGCCGCTGTGGAGGTTCCAGGCGGTGGTGTAGGCCTTGAGGGCCTCAAGCGAGGGCGTGGTAGCTTGCTCCACCGGCGCATCGTACTTCTGGATGGTGGCGAGGGATTCGCCCAGGCGCTCGCGGATTTTGGTGGCGCCCTGCCCGAGGGCTTTAAGGACCTGCTCGCGGCTTTCGGCTTCCACCTGTGTGCTGCCTAGTTCCTCACCGGTGCGGCAATTAATGCCGTTTATGCCGATAACATAATGGCTGCCCAGACCGGAGATGGATCCGGCGAGCAGGGCTTTGCTGCTGACGCGCTGGCAGAGATCGCGGGCAACATCCTGGGTGAGGCGCTCGCTGGGGGAGTGTCCCATCATGCGCAGCTGCTGGTTTACCTGCTGGTCGGAGAGGACGTGCAGGAATGGGGATTGCTCGAGTTGGATGCGGAGCGCTTGTTTGAGCGTATCGTCAAAGACGGCTTCGCCGGTGATGTTGGCGAAGTCGGAGAGGACGATGGTGTCCTTTTCCGTCAGCGATTGGGCGCGCCGGGCGTGGAAATAAAAAGCGCCGACTGCGGCTGCGGCGATGGGCAGCCTCACTTGCGCGACCGGGACTTGCGCGACGGGGACTTGTGCGGAGGGGGCGGGGGCACTTTGAACCGCGGCGCTGACATGTCCTGAGGACGGTGCCGCGGCACTCGATGGCGGCGCGGTTGGCACGAGTTCTGTCTGCACGGCCGCCCGCCCGGAATCGGTGTCACGCTTCAGACGCTGCAAGTCGGCGCGCAAGTCAGCGGCATGCTGGTAACGCAGATTGCGATCTTTCTCGAGGGCTTTGTTGATGATGCGTTCGAGTTCCGCGGGGACATCGCTGTTCAGGCGTACCGGCGCAGTCGGAATTTTGTGGAGGATGCCGTCGAAGATAGCGGCCGAGGTGTCTCCTTTAAAAGGCAGTAGGCCGGTGGCCATCTCGTAGAGAACAGCTCCGAAAGAAAAGAGGTCGGACCGCGGATCCAATTCCTTGCCGAGTGCTTGCTCGGGAGACATATAGGCTACGGTGCCGAGAGCGGTTCCGGGGCTGGTGAGGTGCTCCTCGCCGGCGGTGACGGTGGGGTGGGCGCCTCCGGCGGCGGCTTTGGGGCCAGTCGCGTCAGCAGTGACTTTGGCCAGGCCAAAGTCGAGGATTTTAGCGTGACCACGCTTGGTGACGAAGATGTTGGCCGGCTTGATGTCCCGGTGAATGATGCCTTCGGCGTGGGCAGCATCGAGCGCGTCAGCGACTTCAATGGCCAGGTGCAACAATTGATCGAGTTCCAGCGGACGGCCCATGATCAAGTGCTTCAGGGTGACGCCGTCCAGGTACTCCATGGCGATGAACCAGGCATCCGCCTGGTTCGAAATTTCATGAATGGTGCAGATGTTGGGATGGTTGAGAGCCGACGCAGCACGGGCCTCGCGGCGAAAACGTTCGAGGGACTGTGAGTCTTGGGCGACTTCGTCAGGCAGGAACTTGAGGGCAACAAAACGCCCCAGCATAGTGTCCTCCGCCTTGTAGACGACGCCCATGCCGCCGCCGCCCAGCTTCTCAACGATGCGGTAGTGCGAGATGGTTTGGCCGATCACTTCGAGGGGAAGTCAACGCGGAAGGAGAGTTCAATCCAGAGACACGCGGAAAGAAGTGGAACAGAATTGCCTGCAGTCAGGCGAGTGGGGTCGTTCATTGGCAACGGGGAGAATGCCCTCGGGCGATTGTGGAACCGCAAGCCTGCAAGGGGTCCCTCGACTCCGCCTGGTCTTCGCCTCGCGAATGCCAGGCTGCGCTCGGGATGACAGTGTTTTGGGGCGATTACATTGCTAGACAACGAAGACGTCTGGATTGTACAGTCCGTGCTCTGTGTCGGATAATGGCAAGGCTTTGTTGACCGAAGTTTGGTTGCGGCGTCATAGCACTTAGCAATCAGGACTTGTAACTGCTCAAAGGAGAACCTCATGCAGAAACGAATCGCATTGCTGACGTTATCGATCCTCACGCTCACGGTAGTGATTTCCGCCCAGCAGGACACGAGCAAACGTCCCAGTCCGCCGGCGCATGCGCAGTGCAAGTTCGCGGATGGCAAAACCGTCAAAGTGGATTACTCGAGTCCCCGGGTCAACGATCCGAAGACACA
>QIAS01000126.1:0-8682 GCA_003225615.1 Acidobacteriota bacterium
ATAGAAGCCAGGAGCTAAAGGCTAGGAGCCAGGAGCTGTTTTCATGCCCCGAGAGATCATTACGTTGCAGTGCGGTGAATGCAAAGAACGAAATTATTCGACTACCAAGAACCGGAAGACAATGTCGGACCGGCTGGAGATCAAGAAGTTCTGCCGCCGTTGCCGGAAGCATACGCCGCATAAGGAAGTGAAATAATTCAGGGATTGAGTCATTTAATCATTGAGGGATTGAAAAGCCGTCCCTTAATCGCTAAATGACTCAGTTACTCAATGAATTCAGGGGCGTAAGCTCAACGGTTAAACTGCCGGTCTCCAAAACCGGACTTGGGGGTTCGAATCCCTCCGCCCCTGCCAGAGTCTAATGAGGGAAGGTAAGTGGTGCAGTAAATGGCAATCGAGACGAAGAAAATGGCAGCCAGCGCAGGTTACAGCTTTGGTGGCCGGCTAAAGGCCTGGCCCGAGCGGACCAAAGCTTTTTACAACGACGTGCGCACCGAAATGAAGAAGGTGACTTCGCCTTCTTTCAAGGAGGTGCAGGCTACCACCGCGGTAGTGATCATTACCGTGTTTCTGTTTGGGGTTTACTTTTGGGCCGTGGATAACACAATCGGCAACGGGATCACATACTTGCTCCGTTACTTGTCGCATCGCTGAGGCCGGATCCAGGCGCAGTGCACGATTTGGGGAGAGGAAAAGAAAGTTTGAAATCGAAAAACATGATTATGCAGGACGAAGAAAAGAACGAAGCCGGCGGGAATGGCGAGGCGCAGGACGGCGCAGGAGCCTCAGCTTCTGAAACGGCGGCGACCGAAGCTCCCCGTAACCCGAACATGAAGTGGTACATCATCCACTCTTATTCCGGTTTCGAGCGCAAGGTGAAGGAGTCGCTGGAGTCGCGCGTTCAAGCCTTCGGCTTGCAGGAAAAGATTGGGCGGGTGCTGATTCCGACTGAGGCAGTTACGGAGGTTCGCGGCGGAAAAAAGTATACCAGCGAACGCATGTTCTATCCCGGCTACGTGCTGGTTGAGATGGATATGGATGACCACGTGTGGCATGTGGTGAAGTCCACTCCGCGGGTCACGGGATTTGTGGGCACCGGGCAGCAGCCTACTCCGCTTTCTGAGGAAGAAGTTCAGCACATCGTTTATCGCGTGGGCGAGGCCAAGGATAAGCCTAAGCTTAAGGTCAAGTTTGAGAAGAATGAATCAGTGCGCATTACCGAAGGGCCATTTGCCAGCTTTACTGGCGTGGTGGACGAGGTGAATGAAGACCGCGAGACTTTGAAGGTTATGGTGACGATCTTCGGGCGTTCGACTCCGGTGGAGTTGGAGTTCGGGCAGGTGGAGAAAGTGGCATAGCGTAGCAGAAGCAGATATGGGTACATTCACCGCGAAGCTGCGAGTCTGGAATCCCGCGAGTCCCGCGCGAGTGGAAGAACTTGAGGCTGTGGTTGACACGGGCGCCGCTTACAGTTGGATATCGCGAACCCGACTTGAGCCTTTGGGAGTGCGCCCGGTACGGCGAATGCAGTTTCGGACCATCGAAGGTCACACGATAGAGCGTGATTTGGCGCCTGTGTTCGTAGCCACTGATGGCTACACGGGTGGAGACAATGTGGTGCTGGCAGAACCCGGAGATATGGAAGTTCTGGGCGCGCACACATTAGGAAGCCTTGGGGTCACAGTCGACCCGGTGAGTAAGAAACTGGTCCCAACAGTCGGACTGGCGCTGAGAATGGTTAATTTGTAACCAATTCCAATAGATGCGAGCGTTACGCTCGCCTGAAGAGCGAATATGGCAAAGAAAGTTACAGGTTCGGTAAAGCTTCAGATTGCGGCGGGGAAGGCTGCGCCGGCGCCTCCGGTGGGTCCGGCGCTGGGACAGGCGCAGATCAACATTATGGAGTTCTGCAAACAGTTCAATGCGCGGACAAATGCGAAGGAACTGGAAGGCCTTATTGTTCCGGTCGTCGTGAGCGTGTACAGCGACCGGTCGTTTACGTTTATCACCAAGACTCCTCCGGCCTCGGTGCTGCTCAAGCGGGCAGCGGGTATTGCGAAGGGGTCGGGGACTCCCAATAAAGACAAGGTCGGCAAGGTGACGGCAAAACAGGTCGAGGAGATTGCCAAGCAGAAGATGCCGGACTTGAATGCGGCTTCCGTGGATGCGGCGATTAAGAGCGTGCGGGGAACGGCTCGGTCTATGGGGATTGACGTGGTTGGGTAGGTGGGGCGAACTGGACGGCCGGGGCGGCCTTCGCCACGTGGGTTTTGCAGGTGGTTAGTCGAAATTACTACGGCTCGGCGGAAGGATGCCCGGCGGTGGGAGACGAGGTAAGAAAAAATGAGAAAAGCGGGAAAGAATATTACCAAGGCGCGGCAGGCGGTTGAGCAGCGTTCTTATACGCTGCAGGATGCGGTGCCGCTTCTGCAGAAAGTGAAATACGCCAAGTTTGATGAGACGGTCGAGCTCACGCTGCGTCTGGGCGTCGATCCCAAGCATGCCGACCAGATGGTGCGCGGGACGGTGGTGCTGCCTCATGGCTTGGGAAAATCCAAGAAGGTTTTGGTGATTGCCAGCGGCGAGAAGACCAAGGAGGCGGAGAACGCCGGCGCGGACTTTGCCGGTGGCGAGGACATGGTCGAGAAGATCACCAAGGAGAACTGGACGGACTTCGATGCCCTGATTGCCACGCCGGACATGATGAAGTCGGTGGGTCGACTGGGCAAAATTCTTGGGCCCAAGGGGCTAATGCCGAATCCGAAGACTGGCACAGTAACGTTTGATGTGGCCAAAGCGGTGCAGGAAGTGAAGGCTGGCAAGGTCGAGTTCCGGACGGATAAAACGGCTTTGGTGCACGTGCCGGTGGGGAAGATTTCGTTCCCACCTCAGAAGTTGGTCGAGAACGCTACTACCGTGATCACTAGCGTGGTGAAGGCGAAGCCGGCTGTGGCTAAGGGTAAGTACATCAAGGGATGCACTTTAAGCTCGAGCATGGGGCCGGGGATTTCTTTGGACACTGCGGCGATTGAGGCGGCGTCCAAGGCTTAAGGTTCTTGAGCGGGCAGAATCGTGCCCGGTCCGGCTCGCTTTGCTCGGTTGGACGGCCGAGGCGACCGTCCTCACGGTGAGTCGTGATCATGACTACAGAAAGATTTGAGGGCTAGGACATGGCAGTTACCAGAGCTAAAAAAGTTGAGCAGGTAGAAAAGCTGAGCGGGGAGTTGAAGAACGTCTCCAGCGTGATCGTGGCGACGTTTGGGAAGCTCACCGTGGCACAGGATTTCGAGTTGCGCAAGACTTTGCGGGCTTCGGGCGCTCGGTACCGCGTGGTGAAGAACACGTTGGCTCAGCGCGCGGCGAAGGGCAGCAAGGTTGAAGAGATTTTGAAGGACTTGGAAGGGCGCACATCGATCGCTTATACGCAGGGCGATCCGGTGGCCTTGGCCAAGGCTCTCGCCAAGTACGCCAAAGACAATCCGGAGTTTACGTTCAAGGCGGGTGTGGTTGAAGGCCGGGTGATCTCGATCAAGGAGATCGAGGCTTTGGCCACGATGCCGGCCAAGGAAGAGATCTACTCCAAGCTGCTGTTCCTGATCAATGCTCCGGCGCAGCGGCTAGTGACGGTAATGAGCGCCGTGGGACGCGACTTGGCGGTTGTGGTGAATCAGGGAGTGGAGAAGCAAAAGTTCAAGAACGATGCGCCGGCGGGTGCGTAACTTAGGGCAGGGAACATAAGCTTCTGGGCGGTTTAGCCGTCCGAAAAAGTTTAGTTATCAGTAGCCGAGGGTTGCGCGGTTCTGAATCGGCGGCGTGTCTGGCGCGGCGGATTAAGAACCTGGTCGCACTGGAAACTTGGTGACCGATAACGAAATCAGCAACTGATAACTCAAAAGTGGAGAGATAAAATGGCAGATCTGCAGCAATTGGAAGATTCGATCGTGGGATTGTCGCTGCTCGACGCGGCACAACTGGTCAAGAAGCTGGAAGAGCGGCTTGGCGTGTCAGCAGCGGCCGCGGCCCCGGTCATGATGGCCGGCGGCGGGGCGGGTGCGGGTACAGGAGCTGCTCCGGCGGAAGAAAAGACCGAGTTTAGCGTCATACTCAAGGAAGTTGGCGCGAATAAGATCAATGTAATCAAGGCAGTACGTGAAGTCACCAGCCTGGGCTTGAAGGAGGCCAAGGACCTGGTGGACGGCGCTCCCAAGCCGGTGAAAGAGGGTGTCTCCAAGGAAGAGGCGGAGAACATCAAGAAGAAGTTCACCGAAGCGGGTGCGGTTGTCGAAGTGAAGTAGTGGGAAGAGGGCGCTGCGGCATGAACCGCCGCGGGGCTTGGACGGCCGAGGCGGCCGTCCCCACGTGAGAGCGATTCTTTCTGGCTGAATCCTGGAGAGCGGTGTTATCATCTATATTAACTACCGCTTCCTTCGCTTCAGCGAGGTGACTGCGACCTTCCACTCCAAACGCACCACGGGAAGCGGAGCTGGGTCGCTGGGAAGTTTGGCAGGCTGTCCCGCAGGGCGGCGGGACGGAAACAGGCCTTAGAACTGGCGCGGACACGTACAAAACAACAGAGGTCAAAAGACGCATTTGGCGCCTGCGGGAGAGTTTGTCCCCGCGGGCGCGCGCTTATTTTTTCCGTTTTTTAAGATCCAAAGTACCCCGGCGCGGTGGTGCGCCCCTCATTCCTTAGTTTGTCGCAGCCCTCGGCTGCGCTTGAAAGTTGGGAGTCTCTGAATGTCGACGAAGAATAATACTTTCCGCAAACGATTTGATTTTTCCAAAATTCCCGCAACCATCCAGATTCCGAACCTGATCGAGGTTCAGAAGCGGTCCTATGATCGCTTCTTGCAGATGGACAAACTGCCCAGCGAGCGCGACGATGCGGGCTTGCAGGCGGTTTTTCAGTCAGTATTTCCCATTACAGATTTCCGCAACATTTCTCAACTGGAATTTGTTGATTTCGCTATTGGCAACTGGGAGTGCAAGTGCGGCCACCTGAAGGGTCTGCATCACCTGCGTACGACCTGCCGGAATTGTGGATCGACTGTCATCACCGATCCGTTCCATCCCGGTGATGTGCTTTGCCAGAAGTGCGGAACCTACAATGCGAATACTCCGGATTTCTGCAATAAGTGCGGCGACCCGGTCGGCCTGCAGCTGAAATACGACGTAAGCGAGTGCGAAGAGCGAGGCATGACCTACTCGGCGCCGCTTAAGGTCACGATGCGCTTGACCATTTTCGAGAAAGACGCGGAGACTGGCAATCGCTCCATTCGCGACATCAAAGAACAGGAAGTTTTCTTCGGCGACGTGCCGCTGATGACTCAGAACGGTACTTTCATTGTGAATGGTACCGAACGCGTGATCGTTAGCCAGTTGCATCGGTCTCCTGGCGTGTTCTTTGAGACAGCGAACAATCGCACTTACTTCCTGGGCAAAATCATTCCTTACCGCGGTTCGTGGGTGGAGTTTGAATACGACCAGAAGAACGTGCTTTATGTGCGCATTGACCGCAAGCGCAAGTTCCTGGGCACGATCTTCCTGCGCGCTTTGGGCCTGCGTTCCAGCGAAGACATTCTGCGGACGTTCTACACCGTGGATCGGCTGGCGATTAAAGACAAAAAGCTTTTCTGGACGCTCGATCCGGCAAGCGATAAGCACACTAACCTGCTGGGAATGAAGCTTGCGCGGAGCATCAAGAGCAAATCGGGCGAGGAGGTCGCGCACTCGGGCCGCAAGATCACTCCTCAGATATTGAAAGAGATCCAGAAGGCGAAGGTCAGCGAGATTGAGGTAGATATCACCGACCTCGAGGGCTCCTGGGTGGCAGGCGATGTCGTGGATACGACGACGGGCGAAATCCTGCTCGAGGCAAACTCGGAACTGACTGCCGACAAGCTTTCGAAGATCCTGGAATCCAATGGCGTCGTAGAACTGAATGTGTTCTTCCCGGAGCGCGACGATGTGGGGACGGTGATCAGCCAGACTCTGCGCCGCGACTCGGTAAAAACTCCTCAGGAAGCGCTGATTGAGATTTACCGCAAGCTGCGCCCCGGCGATCCTCCGACTTTGGACACGGCCACGGCTCTGTTCCATGGCATGTTCTTCGACCCGCGCAAATATGACTTCTCTCGGGTGGGCCGTCTGAAGTTCAACATCAAGCTGTTTGAGAATCAGAGTGCGACAGAACTGGAGAAGCGCACTCTCGATCCGGACGATTTTTACGGGACCATTCGATACTTGCTGAAACTGCGCAAGAACCTCGGTTCGGTAGATGACATCGATCACCTCGGAAAACCAGTTCCGCATCGGCTTGGTCCGCATGGAACGCGCGATCAAGGAAAAGATGAGCGTCTACCAGGAAATGTCGACGGCCATGCCGCATGACCTGGTCAACGCCAAGCCGGTGATGGCGGCGATCCGCGAGTTCTTCGGATCATCGCAGCTTTCACAGTTCATGGATCAGACCAATCCGCTCTCGGAAATCACCCACAAGCGGCGTCTGTCGGCCCTGGGGCCGGGCGGGTTATCGCGTGAGCGCGCGGGATTCGAAGTCCGCGACGTACACCCGACGCACTACGGCCGCATCTGCCCGATTGAGACGCCGGAAGGTCCGAACATCGGCTTGATCTCGTCGTTGAGCTGCTATGCGCGGATCAATGACTACGGGTTTATCGAATCGCCTTACCGAAAGGTGAAGAACGCCAAGGTAGTCGACTACGTCAGCGTGGTGAACGCCGGAGATAGCGATTACAAGGTGGGCGATCACGTCGAGAAGCATGAGATCGAGAAGGTCAATGCCGAACTCAAGGAGCGGCGCAAGAGGCCGGCGGAGGTCGAACCGTTCTCCTTCTACCTGTCAGCCTGGGAAGAAGACCGTCATACCATCGCGGCCGCATCGCTGCGGAACTGGTGAACGCCCGCAAGGCGGGGAACTTCGTTCTGGTAAGCCGCGACGAAGTCGACTACATCGACGTCAGCCCGAAGCAACTGGTTTCGGTAGCGGCATCGCTGGTGCCCTTTCTGGAGCACGACGACGCTAACCGAGCCCTGATGGGCGCGAACATGCAGCGGCAGTCTGTGCCTCTGCTGCGTGCGCGGGCACCGATTGTGGGCACCGGTATGGAAGGTGTCACGGCGCGCGATTCGGGCGCAGTGGTGCTGGCACGTCGTAATGGCATCATCGATTCGGTGGACTCTGAGCGCATCATCGTGCGCGTGGAGGGCGAGCACCATCCCGGACAGCTTTCGCGCGAGGTGGGCAGCGACATTTACCAGCTCACCAAGTTCAAGCGCTCCAACCAGAACACCTGCATTAACCAGAAGCCGATCGTGCAGAAGGGGCAGCGGGTGGTCAAAGGCGAGGTGATTGCCGACGGTCCTTGCACCGATCATGGCGAGCTGGCACTGGGGCGGAATGTCCTGGTCGCCTTCATGCCGTGGCGCGGCTACAACTTTGAAGACGCGATTCTGGTCTCCGAGAAGATGGTGAAGGAGGATTACTACACTTCCGTTCACATCGAGGAGTTCGAGATCGAGGCGCGTGACACCAAGCTCGGACCCGAGGAAGTCACGCGAGACATTCCCAACGTCAGCGAGTCCATGCTGCGTAATTTGGACGAAGCCGGCGTTATTCGCATCGGCGCTACGGTGAAGCAGGGCGACATCCTGGTGGGCAAAGTCACTCCCAAAGGTGAAACGCAACTGACGCCGGAAGAGAAGCTGCTGCGGGCCATCTTCGGCGAGAAAGCCGGGGATGTCCGCGACGCTTCGCTCTACTGCCCGCCGGGCATCGAGGGCGTCATCGTCGACGTCAAGATCTTCTCGCGTAAAGGACAAGAGAAAGATGAGCGCGCGAAGTCGATCGAAGGAGAGCAGATTGCGAAGCTGGAGAAGAACCTCTCGGACGAGATTCGAATTCTCACTGACGAACGTTTGAAGCGCCTGGAAGGTCTACTCGGTAACAAGGAAGTGCAAGCTGACTTGCACGACGAGCGCACCAACAAGCGGCTTCTGACGAAGGGCGCGATTCTCGACCGTGACACGATCGAGCGTATCTCGACTCGCAACCTGAAGCGCATCAAGTACGCGGATAAGGATCCGCGAGTGAATGAGCAGATCGACGAGATCGAGGAAATGACCTCGCGTCAGATCGACGTGCTCAAGAAGATCGTCAACGAGAAAAAAGACAAGCTCACCAAGGGCGACGAACTGCCGCCGGGCGTGATCAAGCTGGTCAAGGTCTACATCGCGATGAAGCGCAAGCTGAGCGTTGGCGACAAGATGGCCGGCCGTCACGGGAACAAGGGCGTGATTGCCCGCATTCTGCCGGAAGAGGATATGCCTTACCTCGAAAACGGTACGCCGGTGGAAATCGTGCTCAATCCGCTCGGCGTTCCCAGCCGTATGAATGTGGGTCAGATTCTGGAGACTCACCTGGGGTGGGCGGGCCGAGAACTGGGAGAGAAGATAGCAGTTATTGGCAGAGAACACGCGCGAGGAAGCCATCAAGCGTGAACTCAAGGCCTTGTTCAAGGACACGCCGCTGGCTGAGTCCATTGCCGATCTTGAGGGCGATGAGCTTGAGGCCACAGCCAAGGCGCTGACCAATGGAGTCTTCGTAGCATCGCCGGTGTTTGACGGCGCTCGTGAAGCAGAGATCAAGACGCTGCTCGAGCG
>QIAS01000126.1:8737-11647 GCA_003225615.1 Acidobacteriota bacterium
GGCTACATCTACATGCTCAAGCTGTCGCACCTGGTGGACGACAAGATTCACGCGCGTTCCATCGGACCGTACTCGCTCATTACCCAGCAGCCGCTGGGCGGTAAGGCGCAGTTCGGCGGACAGCGCTTTGGAGAAATGGAAGTCTGGGCGCTGGAAGCTTACGGGGCAGCGTTCATACTGCAGGAATTGCTGACTGCGAAGTCGGACGACGTTTATGGCCGCACCAAGATTTATGAGGCCATTGTGAAGGGCGAGGCTGCCATGGAACCAGGCGTACCCGAGTCGTTCAACGTTCTGATTCGCGAGTTGCAGTCACTCTGCCTGGATGTTGAGCTGATCAAGGCTGCTATGGCAGAGAAGAAGCCGGTGGCGCCGGTGGCAGCGGATTAAGGCAGTACCGAGTGCCTGGTACCGAGTACCGAGTTGGGGAAAGGTGCTGGGACTCTGGATACGAAATTAGCAGGAACGATTCTGTGGAATTCATCGCTCTCGAATTCTGCGGGACAAATGGACTGGCAGTTCGTTAGTACCAGGTACTACGCACTGCCGTTGAGAGCAGGAACCGGAGGATTACCTTGTATCGTTCGAGCCCCTTTGACATGGCGAACCCGATTGCCGATTTCGATGCTATCCGCATCAGCCTGGCATCTCCGGAAAAAATCCGGAGTTGGTCGCATGGTGAAGTCACCAAGCCCGAAACTATTAATTACCGTACTTTTAAACCGGAGCGCGATGGTCTGTTCTGCGCCCGTATTTTCGGCCCTGTAACTGATTGGGAGTGTTTGTGCGGCAAGTACAAGCGCATGAAGCATCGCGGAGTGATCTGCGACAAGTGCGGCGTGGAAGTTACGCTTTCCAAAGTACGGCGTGAGCGTCTGGGCCACATTGAGCTGGCTTCGCCCTGCTCGCATGTGTGGTTCTTTAAGGGACTGCCCAGCCGTATCGGCCACTTGCTTGACATTTCACTGCGGGACCTTGAATCGGTTCTCTACTTTGAGGCTTACGTAGTAGTCGAGCCGGGCGATGCTCCGGTGAAAGACCGCGAGGTCATCAAGGACGAAGCCAAATACCGCGAGCTTGACCAGCAGTTCCGCGCGACGGGCTACAAGGCCATGATGGGCGCGGAGGCTATTAAAGAGCTTCTCAAGCGTGTGGACGTGGAAGGATTGTCCTCCGAACTGCGCGAGAAGATGAAGAATGAGTCTTCTCTGCAGAAGCGGCTGAAGTATGCCAAGCGCCTGAAAGTGGTTGAGGCGTTCCGCAAAAGTGGTAACAAGCCAAACTGGATGATTCTGGATGTAATTCCGGTGATCCCGCCGGAACTGCGTCCGTTGGTTCCTTTGGATGGCGGACGTTTTGCTACCTCAGACCTGAACGATCTTTATCGGCGCGTGATCAACCGGAATAACCGGTTGAAGAAGCTGATGGATCTGCACGCTCCAGAAGTGATCGTGCGCAACGAAAAGCGCATGCTGCAGGAAGCCGTGGATGCGCTGTTCGACAACGGGCGTCGTGGACGGATACTGCGTGGAGCGAATAACCGTCCGCTGAAGTCGCTTTCTGACACGCTAAAGGGCAAGCAGGGGCGCTTCCGCCAGAACCTTTTGGGCAAGCGCGTGGACTACTCCGGTCGCTCGGTCATCGTGGTTGGGCCTGAGCTCAAGCTGCACCAGTGCGGTCTTCCCAAGAAGATGGCTCTGGAGCTGTTCAAGCCGTTCATCTATCACCGGCTCGAGCAGACCGGGCACTGCACCACTATCAAGCAAGCCAAGGAAATGGTGGAGCAGCAAGAGCCAATCGTATGGGACATCCTGGAAGAGGTGATTAAAGACCATCCGGTGCTGCTGAACCGCGCTCCCACTCTCCACCGTCTGGGTATTCAGGCTTTCGAACCGGTGCTGGTGGAAGGTAAGGCGATCAAGATTCACCCGCTGGTGTGCACGGCGTTCAACGCGGACTTCGACGGCGACCAGATGGCGGTTCACATTCCGCTCTCTCCGGAAGCTCAAGTCGAAGCCAGCGTGCTGATGCTGTCTTCGCACAATATCCTGTCGCCCGCGTCGGGGCAGCCCATTACCGTGCCTACGCAAGACATGGTGCTTGGCCTCTATTACCTGACCAAGGGAAAACCGGGGGCTAAGGGCGAAGGGCGGGCTTTCGCGAACATTGACGAAGTGCTGCTGGCGCTCGAAGCGGGTGAAGTGGAGACGCTTTCGCCTATCCGGTTGCGCTATAGCGGCGAGGTAATTGATCTGACCAGTGCTTATGACGATCAGGACATCACTCACACCGAACCGGTCACTTACGAACGCCAGTTCCTGAGCACGACTGTGGGTCGCGCCATCCTGAACGATCACCTTCCTGAGGGCATGCCCTACATCAACGGCCTGCTCAAGAAGAAAGGCATCGGACAGCTGGTCAGCTATTGCTACCTGCGATTCGGCCTGGAAACTACGGTCAAGATGCTGGACGAGGTCAAGGAGCTTGGGTTCCGGTTTGCGACCCGGGCAGGCCTCTCGATCGGCATTGACGACATGGTCATTCCCGACAACAAGAAGACTCTGGTGCGCGATGCCGAGAAGCAGGGTGTCAGCGTTCAGCAGCAATACCTGGACGGAGCGATCACCAACGGCGAACGCTACAACAAGGTCATCGAAATCTGGTCGGCCATCACGGAAAAAGTGGCGGACGAGATGTTCGGCGAAATGCAGCAGCGCGACAAGGAAGGCTCCCTTAACCCGATTTACGTTATGGCCGACTCCGGCGCTCGCGGATCGAAACAGCAGATTCGTCAGCTTTCCGGGATGCGCGGCTTGATGGCCAAGCCTTCGGGCGAAATCATCGAGACGCCTATCACGGCGAACTTCCGCGAAGGGCTGACCGTGTTGGAATACTTCATCTCCACTCACG
>QIAS01000127.1 GCA_003225615.1 Acidobacteriota bacterium
CCGGCTGCGAGTCCACCAAAGCTATAAAGCAGTCGCTAGCGAATTACGAATTCAGTCTTCCCTAGGGTCGCAAGCTCAACGGCCACTGCGGGATCTCTTCCCATTCGCGGAATAGGTTCGCTTTGATATGTTCGCGCGATGATCAGGAGTGCTGTCGCAAATCCGCGGCTAGTGGCGATACGGTCGCGGTTGTCTCCGCCGGAGTACGTTCCGCCTCCAAAGTTTCCACCACCGGCCGCCGCTCCACCGTTCCCAGAATCGGCGCCTCTCCCCCGGCATGATGAGCGGAGAAAGACACAAATCTCTGCTGCGCGCACAAATCATCGATTAAACGTTGCTGCCGGCCGGTCAATACTATTTGCGGAAGCGTATCAAAATGACGGAACATCCATAACAGATAAATGCGCTGCCAAAATGAAGGCTGAATGTAACGTGGCCCCAGTTGGGTCATGACACGCAAAACACCGTTCTCCAGTTTTTCCATCCACATGATCGAACCTGCCAAACTGTTTTTTGGGACTTGCGGCCAGAGTTATTGCAATTCAAGGGCCGCTATTATTGCACCAATC
This sequence comes from Acidobacteriota bacterium, assembly GCA_003225615.1. Lineage (GTDB taxonomy): Bacteria > Acidobacteriota > Terriglobia > Terriglobales > Acidobacteriaceae > QIAS01. The sequence continues at coordinate 570 of QIAS01000127.1, forward strand.
CTGATGCAAACGCAACGAAGACCTGATTGGGAGTTGCGAATTTCTTTGCGTTGTTGCCTTAGCCTGCTTGGCGCAGTTTGCGGCTAATCAGGTCAGATTTTTTTTGTTTTTATCTGCCGACGCCATAAAATCTGTCTCTCGATTCTCTGATGCCGCTCCTCATACGCAAGAAACCAGTTTGGTACCGCCCTCCTACCCGCTTGAGGGCTCCCCCGGAATTTCCGGCAGAATATCCATTCTTTCAATCGACGCCGCAATACCGAAATTGTTTCCCGGATTCTCTTCCACCCGTACCACGGAGGCCTGGCAGCACACCCAGCGCCTCTCTCCAGCGGTCAGTTCCGAGGGCAGAATTAGGACCATCTCCAATTGCGTGCCGGCAGAAATTTCTCGGTCGAGATAGAAAAATATGCCTTGTGTGCTTAAGTCTCGTGTGTAAGTAGTCTGCTCCGCTGTTTCGGCTTCAAACTGACCGGCAAACGCACCGTGAGCCGCTCTCCGGCGCGCCGTTCATCTTTGGGATCGCTCATGAGCAAGGGAGGCTATCACGTCTTGCGTGGCTTGCGAAGTGGCAGGGACTGAGAATTCATTGGTTGGCGTGGGTTACCGTATTGAAACGAATTTTCCCGAAAGCGAAGTGACCCGGAGGTAAGAACTGGCGATCAAGAGCCGAGAACTAATAGCTCATACTAAAAACAAAAAGCCCCTCCCGACCACGCGAGAGGGGCAATAGCCAACGCGAATTCTAGAAGGTGAACTTGACCGCAAGTTGGATGCCGCGAGGGCCTCCGCCACCCAGGAACGGGTTGCCAACGCCCACGTCGCCGGTAGCCTGGAGCGGATAGCCTCCCACCCCCACCTCCCGATTGCCAACCAGTTGGAAACCATTGAAGCCGGGATCGGCGATGAACAGCGGCAAGTAGGGGCTGGCAAAGTTCGGGTGGTTCAACAGATTGAAGAACTCCGCCCGCAATTGCATGCTCGCCCGCTCGCCCAGCGCAGTGTCTTTGAATATTGCAAAGTCCCAGTTTTTGTAGTTCGGACCCAGCAGGGATCCACGCCGCATGTTCCCAAAGTGCCGCGTGCCAATGACGCAATCCGCGGCAGTCCCCGTGGCCGCAGTAGCGGTACACGGAATTGCGAACGAACTGAGATCAATAAAATTAAACGGGTTGCCCCCGTGGTAGACGATCGGTCCGACCACGTCGGGCCGGTCGAAAGCATTGCCGCTGCCGCTGAAGTCGTCCTGGAAATTGTAGTTAAAATGGAAGGGCTGACCGCTCTGCAGAGTCAGAGTGCTGTCGAATCCCCAACCATTTTTCAGTTTGCTCCAGCTGCCCGACATTTTTGGAATCTGATAGCCGAAGATCCACGTAAATCGCTGTCGAACATCGAAGTTGGAATTTCCGTATTCCAGCTGCGGCTGTGTGCTGTCATTCGGCTGAGCCGCGTTTGGCTCGAAGTCCTCGCCGTCGCTGGCCGTATCAATGGAATGCGACCACACATAATTCACAATCGAAGTCACGCCATGCCATCCATTTACCCGCAAGCTGGTCTGTAGGGCGTTGTAGTTGGACTTGCTGGTAGATTCCTCGTTCAACATGTAGTAGGCGCCATAGGGATTGTTCCGGAAGGGCCGCGCAGCAGTCCCGAAATCCTGAAACCCAGAGGCTAAATCGGCAGCGTTGATTGCCGCGGCGCTGGGCTGGTTCAGATCGCGGAAGCGCCACAGCCGGTGCCCCTGCGATCCGACATACCCGACCTGCAGCACGGTTTTGCTGGCAAGCTGCTGCTGGATGTTCACGTTGTAGTTTTCCATGTATGGGTTATGGATCTTCCGATCGAAAGTGAACGTATCGCATTCGAAGCCGCAACCTCCGGCGGTGCTGTTGTAAACCGGAACACCCGCCGCGATGGTGCCGCCCACTGCGCCCGCCGAAGAAATCGGCGCCGGCCCGATATTGTTGTAAGCGGGTCCCGGCCCGAAGAAGGGAGCGTACGGCAAGTGTCCCAGGAAGAAGTCTTGGGAAACCGCGTCATAGAACATGCCCGCGCCAGCTCGAATGACTGTCTTGCCCGTTCCTCTGATATCCCAGGCAATGCTTGCTCGCGGTGCGAAGCTGGCCTTGTCCGGAGCATAGAGCTGGCTTAACCCGGGCTGGCCCACTTGGGTCAAGGTGAACGTAGCATTGGTGGGATCGAAACTCGTGATCCCGCTCATCAGATTGTTCTTCTCCTTGACCTCTCCGAAGTAGTCGTAGCGCACTCCGAAATTAAAGGTAAATCGAGGGGTAACCCGGAAGCTATCCTGAAGGTAGCCGCCGTAATTGTTCTCCGAAGTGTGTCGCAGCGAGTATCCGGAGTACTGGAAGCCGCTGTCCACGTTGCCGGTCAGAAAGTCCGAAAGGCTGGCAAACTTAAGTCTTCCGCGGAAATATTTGTTGAAGCTATGCTGGACGCTGGTCCGGCGAAACTCAAAGCCGAACTTTACGTCGTGCTTGTTGAATTTCCAGGAAAAATTGTCGAGCAGTTGGTTGTTGGTATCAACCCGGGAACGCGGATCGCCCGAGGTGGCGCCTAGCTGAGCAAAGCCCTTTACCAGCAGGATCGGCAGCCCTTGGCCAGCCACTCCCGTCCCGGTATTCAGCCCGATCGAGCTGGGATGAAACGCGCGATCTTGTGGAAAAAATCCCTCGGCAAATCGGTTCCAGCCATATCGTAGCTCGTTCACTTTGTTCGAACCAATGGTACGTACATAAGAAAGGGAAACCAACTGTACCCTCGTTGGCGTAAGCGTATTGAAGCCGGGCAATTGACCGCCACTGGCCGTGAGTGCCAGTGGAAATGATTGGTCGCTGTCGCCGAAGTAATAGCGGCCCGTAATCTGGTTGCGCACGTTGAAGCTGTGGTCAATTTTCGCAATCATGCTGTCAACGCGGTTGCTGGACGGCGAGATCACCGAGGCATTGGAACCATTCGGACATCCCACGTCTTCGCCGGCCCCAGGAGACGACGGGGTGCCAAACGTCCCCGGGATGTTTGGCAGGGGCCAAGGATTACGCGCGAGTAGCGCGGCAGTTACGGTATTAGGAGCGCCGTTAGCGGCCACGTCGGCTGCAATCTGCGCGGGATCCGGTACGCATCCTATCGTTACCACGCCCACCTTCTCCCGCTGTCCTTCATAGTTCAGAAAGAAGAATGTCTTGTCCTTCACGATAGGACCGCCCAGCGACCCGCCAAACTGATTGTTATGGAATTGCGCCTTGGGCTGGCTTGCAGGGTTAAAGAAATTTCGCGCATCCAGCGCGCTGTTGCGGAAATATTCGATCAACGAACCATGCAGTTCATTCGTCCCGCTTTTGGTTACGATATTGACTACCGCGCCCGCATTCCGCCCGTACTCAGCCTCGAAATTCGAGATCACGCGCAGCTCCGCCACAGAATCAATGGGCAGAATGGTCGCTGGTGTGCCGAATACTCCGGCTTCGTTGATCGCCGGATCATTGCGGTAGCCGTCGTTCATGTCGGTACCGTCGAGCAGGAAGTTATTCGAGCGGCCACGCGCTCCATTCATCGAAAACACGCCAAACGATCCCGGAGAGTCGGTGATCTGGTCGGGCGATCCCGAAATTCCGGGCGTCAGGTAAATCAGCTTCTGGTAGTCGCGTCCATTGACGGGCAAATCCTTCACCGCCGAGGCCGTAAAGGTGCCTCCCAAGGTGTCGGTAGTGGTCTCCACCTGGGGCAACGCCTCGCCGGAAACCTCCACGGTTTCCGATACCTGGCCCGTCTTAAGCTGCACATCCACTCTCCGCTCCGTCGCCACGTCTACCGCTACGCCTGTGGTGACGGCAGTCTGGAAGCCGCTCTGGGTGACCGTGACCGTGTAAGTCCCCAACGGCAATTCCGGGATGCTGTAGCTGCCATCCGCGCTGGTTTGCGTGGTGCGTTCCAGGCCGGTGGCCATATTCTTAGCGGTCACCTTCGCGCCGGAAACCACCGCGCCCGACGGATCCGTCACCGTCCCCAGAATCGTGCCGCGGAAAGTCTGCGCGAACAGGGTCGCGCTTGTCAGGACTATGAAGGCCAGCATCATCCGCACTTTCATGTGGGTTCTCCTTTGTGCATGCGCAAAAAAATCTTTGCCCGCACCACGAACTTTTATTGGATTAGTGAGTTCGGGGCATTATAGCCCTGTTGGGACGCAAGTTTAATCCCAAGAGCCTGCCGGCGAACAAGCAAAAGCAACTCACACGCTGGACCTTCTTCCCAATTTGGTCACCGGGGAATACAGGGGGATGACCTCACGAATATTCTCACTCAAAGTTATTTTGGGGAAGGGACGTTGGAGTTTCCTGAGTGAGGGCTGACTCAGCTTCGGGCAACCAGGGCCGGTCAATGGAAACCAGCAAGCCTAGTCAAAGCTGGCCGCCTCATCGAGCCAATGCCCTTATCCACAGCCCGAACTGGAGTACAATGAAAACCGTTCTTGCCGCGAATTTTTGGGATCGGGACGGCCGGGAACCCACCGGGCAGCTTCTTGCCAAGGGGGTGGCTCGGTGTGAAAAGGGATCTCTCCGATGCGCTGGATTGTTTTCGACGACGAGACTGCGGAAGCGGTCGTAAGCAAGTACAAACGTGGCGCCGCGGAGATACATGAAGGACAACACCCCCTGGACGCGGCCCTGAACGGCGGATCCCGCAGTATCCTCATCTTACCGTCCCGTGAACCGAACAGGGTATTGCTGGCAACCATCGAACCCAAGACCAAGCCATCTTCCAAGCCACGCCGCGATCCGGTGATCGGCCAATTCACCCCACTCCGGGGAGTGAGTCGAAGAACCACCATCTTCCCGCCACCCACGCCGCCCCAAAAAACCTGGTGGCGGCGCTGGACTGACTGATTCCCCTTGATTATCCGTGGGCGGCGGTATCTCTGTGCTTTTCGCAGAGAAAGGCGCGGCAATTTTAATTGCCGAACTGTTGTTGAGGTCACCGGGAACACGTCCCGTGCTTCCGTCCGTGCCCTACCGCACCTGCAGGCTGTTGAGCATTTTCTCGAACGTGGGACGTAGCCGGTTGAAGTCGTTCTCCGGGGCGATGAAGATCAGGTACAGCAAACCGCCTTGCGGGCGCGGCAGAGTGACTAGCCAATCGTGCTCGCGCAGTGGTTGCCCGTTTTGCTCCACGGGCGAGCTTCCCAGCAGGTCCACCGAGCGCGCTTCAAGGCCATTCACGCGGATCGGACGGGGATTCCCGGCTACCTGCAGATCCTGATTCGATTGCTGCAAGTTCTGAATCAAATCCTGGGTCGCCTGATCGAGCGAAGTTGCATTCGAATCCTGCGCCGCGCTCACAATCACGCCATACGCAATCGCGCCGGCCGCCACTCCCGCCTGAGGAGCAATCACGACACCCATCTGCGAACTGGTGTGCTCCTGCCAATTGTCTGGATAGGCGATCGACAATCCGTT
>QIAS01000128.1 GCA_003225615.1 Acidobacteriota bacterium
CGCGCCCGGATCCATGGGAGCCAGCCCTGCTTTTCTTACATCAATCTTCTGCCGGAGCGTGAGCTGTCCTTCGCGGCAGAAGTTGATAGCTTCGGCGAGGGACTTCACCGAGTACTGGTCGGCGTGGAAGCCCATGGAATTTTCGGAGACCAGGAAATCGATATAGAACTGAGCGCGACGCTGAAAATTGCGGGCTTCGGCGAGCGTTTCATCGGTCGC
>QIAS01000129.1 GCA_003225615.1 Acidobacteriota bacterium
TGACATTGCCCGCAAACATAAGAGCGCATCTCCTGGCGAGTGGCTTGCTTGTTGACGTTGTAATCTTTGGTTCCCTGCGAAGCTTTGAGCGCGCGCATGCCTTCAATGAACGCCGGCCGGGTGATGCGCAATTGCATGCTGCCGGGATCGTGACAATCAATGCAGGCAACGGGATGCTTCACCAGCTTGCGAGCTTCCATGTAGGGCATGTGGTTGACGGCTTCAAATCCCTTGAAAATATCTCCGTCACCCAGTTTGTTGTAGGTGACCACCATGGAGGCGTGACAGTTCAGACACGTCCCGGGTTGGGGAGCGGCTTGCTGGCGTCCGGTAAAAGTCTGGTCATCGAGCATGTACGCGTGGCCGCGCTTCTCGCGGTAATCCTTGGAGAAGGAGTATCCGGCCCACATTTCTTTTAGCCGGGAATCTTGTTCCAGCTTGGAGCGCGAAACTACCGTGCGAGGATCGCCTTCCGTTGGGGAGTGGGGAAGCGCTTCGCTGCCGCCGTAGCGGGTGCGCTGCATATCCACGGTGCGCAAGTACAAGTCGTACTGCAGAGGGAAATTCTTTCCCCAGATGGCCGGATCATCGATGGTGTCGTTCAGTTCGACGACGCGATAAAACGGATTTTTGGCTTCCTGCTTATGCTCGAAAATATTAACCAACAGGGCCGTGATCGCGATCGCCGCAAGCGCTGCCAGGGCGATGGTCGCGAACAGAAGCTTACGATAGCGGGACGCACCTTCAGGATGAAGATCAGAATTGCTCGCCATTAGGGGTTTTCTCCGATGAGGTCTGGGAACGATCGCTCATCACAAATCCCGCTGCCGAGTGCCCAACGTCAAAGTGGCAGCGGATACAGGTTATGGTCTTGGTATTATGAGGGCCGGCGATGGCCGTGGTGATGGCGCGATGACAGTCTCTGCAGGTGGATTCAGCTACGCGGAAGTCGCGCTCGCGAATGATGATGTTGTCGGGAAATCTTCCCGAGGTGAATGCCAGAGAATGAAAGAACCCGTTTTCCATCTTGGTGGCATACTTCCCTGCAAAGGTGTGCGGCGTGTGGCAGTCATTGCAGACCGCCACCGTGTGATGTGCTGACTTGACCCAACCGTCGTAATACTCCTGCATGACATGACAATTGCTGCAGGCCTGGGGATTGTTGGTCAAGTACGAGTAGCCCTTGGCATAAACAAACGTGTAGAGGCCAAGGCCGATAGCTGCTCCGACCAAAGCTCCGAGAACAATGATGGGAAGCGGCTTCATCCGCGGATGGCGCTCAATTCGCGCTTTCCAGCTTTTATCAGGCCGAGGGCCCAGGCGGCGGTGACGTACATCACGAAGCACTCCAGCGCGAAGGGAAGGAAGCCAAGATAGCCGGGAATGGGCATTTCAAAAATCTTCCAGCCCTGGAACATGGGGAAAATGTAATGCCACTTTGCGGAGGCCCAATAATTCCAGAATTCCCATAGCCATCCGCATACCCAGCCGGAAACGAAGAGCGAGTAAAAGCGGCTGCGGCGTCCAGCGGCAAGATCGCCGAGGAGCGAGGGCAAATCCAGCCGATAGTTAATGGGATCGAGCAGAAACACGAAGCCGATCCACACCAGCACAAACAGATAACGGGCCGTGGGCCGCGTCAACAGGAGCGGGGCGAGCAGGCAGAGCGCTCCGAAGATCACCATGCCCCACTCTGCGGGGCGCGAGAACCTTACTGGCCGTGCTGGTTTGAACCAGCCAAACGCTTCTACCAGATCGGCGGTCTCGAGAATGGCCGGCGTGATAGTGGCGAATGACCAGACGTAACCTACCGCCGCCCAGGTCCAACTCATGGGCAGGCCCACGTACATCCAGTTCTGCAAGCGCAGGTTGTAGGCTTCGAAAATCAGCCAGAGCAGGACTGAGAGTGCCGCCATTTGCGCCAGCCGCCGCGGCTCATCATGCAGGCGCGAGTGTCCGACCACCGCGAACACGGCCGCATCCAGCATCAGGAGATAAGCGGTCCACGCGACTGGAGTGAAGTAGGTGGCCAGGGGCTCAACTCCGCGAAGCATGAGCCACTCGGCCGTTACAAAGATGACGACTCCCACCCAGCCGTATGATGGAAATGCACGCTGCTTGTGACGCAGAAACCCCACCACCAGCACTGCCACGCTGAGCGCCGTGATCGCAATGCCCAATCCTGTCATGGTGGAATGTTAACTCAGAGACGAATCCGGCGGGCGGGACAGACGTGAAGGGTGCTACGCGCGATTAGCTACGCTACATCCTGCAGGTAACGATGTACAAGATCGCGGACCATCGCGAGGAAGGTTTCGACCGGCTCGGTCTTACTCATGAAGCAATCCACACTGCCCAACGTTTCCGGGGCAGCGCCCGAGTAGAGCAGAATGGGAACATGCGGCTGGATTTTCTTTAAGTCTACGGCAAGCTCCGTGCCGGTGATTCCTGCCAGGAGATGGTCAGAGATGACCAAAGAGACCGGAAACTTACGGAGCAGCGCGAGGGCTTCTAAAGCAGTTGCCGCGTTCAGAACGGAATAACCATTCTTCTCGAGCACAAATCGGCGGAGCAGGAGGTGTTTCTCGTTGTCCTCTATGCAAAGGATGGATGAGTTAGCGCCCTTGAGCGGATGCATAGGACTTCCTCGCCTCCACTTCCGTGATACGTGCCTGGGCCAAAGTGAGGCTATGGCCCTGCCATGAGTATCAGTCGTGGGCGAGCGAGATTGGCTCGGAGACAGCCGATAGGGATGGGATAACGGGCAGCGTGTCACAAACAGTGACAAAAGTCAATACAGAATTCGGTGTAGCTGACTCTCAGTCCGACTACCGACCTTGAAGCGTGGAAAGTTTAAAAAGCTCATCATCGCCTGGTCGCGGGCGGACAGAGAAAAACATTTGGCCGCAAGAACCGGATAGAGACCGCGCCAGTCTCAATAGTGTGCAATCCGCTTGCATGGATGTGGGGAAGGCAGTTCGGCACCCACGATGAAGAAATCGCTCGACTGGGCCTACGACATCGCAGGCACTACAGTTTTTTCTCCGCTTGCCGATGTTCATCAAGTGACCCAGAGGATCGCATCAAAACCACCCGCCACCGCAGGCTTGATGGCGCCTGCGCCCGGGCTTCGGTTTGTGGCCCGGCAACCGATTTTCGACCGTTCGGAAAACGTGTTTGGATACGAGCTGCTTTTCCGTGACGGAGTGGAAAACTGTTTTCGTTCTTCCGACAGCGATGCCGCTTCCCGCAGCACCGTGGATAGTTCCCTGCTGATGGGGCTAGACCTGCTGTGCGAGGGGCGTCGCGCATTCGTCAATTGCACGCGAGACGTGCTGCTCAAGGACTACATCACGCTGCTCCCTTCGAGTCACACGATTGTGGAGGTGCTGGAAACGGTGCCGGTGGACGAAGCCGTTCTGGGCGCGTGCCAGCGGCTGAAGGAGGCCGGGTACCTGATCGCCCTGGACGATTTCATAGCGAACGACCCGCGGGATCGTTTGACGGAGATTGCCGACATCATCAAAGTCGACTTGCGGCGTACTACCCATCTGGAACGTGCAGCGTTAGTGAAGCGCTACGGGCCGTGGCGGCGGCGCATGCTGGCAGAAAAAGTGGAGACGCGAGAGGAGTTCGTGGCGGCCCGGAGCCAGGGATTCCTTTATTTTCAGGGCTACTTTTTCCAACGGCCTGAGGTCATGAGCACACATGAAATTCCCGCCAACCGCATCAATTACCTGCGTATGCTGCAAGCGGTGGCGCGTCCCGAGATGGATTTGCGGGAAATCGAGAAAATCATCAAGGGCGAAGCTTCCATCTGCTATCGTCTGCTGCGCTATCTGAATTCGGCTATCTTCAGCTTCAGCAGCGAAATCCATTCGGTGCGGCACGCGCTTTCGATGATGGGCGAGCGCGAAATCCGGCGATGGGTGCGGCTGATTGCCACCCTGGGAGCGGCCCAACAGAAATCCACTGAACTGGTGCTCTCTGCACTGGTGCGCGCCCGTTTCTGTGAACTGCTCGGGCCCCGCGTACCGCATGGCGACTCTGATTTGTTTTTTCTCGGCCTGCTCTCGTTAATGGATGTGATTCTGGAGATCCCCATGAGCGCGCTGGTAGAGAAGCTGCCCTTGGATCGGGAGATCAAGTCCGTTCTGCTGGGGGGCGCTACCCAATTGCGGCCGATTTACCAGCTTATGATGGCGTTAGAGTCCGGAGCGTGGGAGGAGTCGGCTCACCTGGCCAAGCAGCTTCATCTCAGCGAAAGCGCTGTGGCGGAACTGCACTGGCAGGCCATGCAGTGGGGTCACCAAGTGACCAGCGGCACTTGAAAGGAGCGCACAGACTTGTCGTCTGATCGGCGGCCAGAGCCACAGCATGACTACAGTAACTCCTGTGAAAAATTACATCTACTTTGGGCTTGCGCAGAGCGGCGATTCGCGGTTAACATCATTACGTTCCCTAGCGGCCACGCTCCTGTGCTGGCCCTCTGCGCCCCATAGCTCCAGGCGCCAAAGCGGATAAAGATCATTCACGAGTGAATTTTTTTCCAGCCGCATCGGGTTTTCGCGCAGGCTTTTGTGTGGGGTTGCGCATCCTCTGAGAACGGCCCAGTACAGGCAGCACAGAACGGACCCTTCGAAGTTGAAAACAGCAGAATCGAACAACGAGAAAAATTTATGAATGTTGGACCGGGAAATCCCTCTGGCGGTGGCGGTGGAGGGAGAAACAGACGGCGGCGCGGACGGCGCCCGCCCAATCAACATCGCGGTGGCCCCATGGGCCGCGATCGCCAGGGGCACAGCGGCATCTATACCGCTCCCATGGATCACAGCTATCGCGCCGGACAGGGTGGCAGCAACGGCAGCAAAGGTTCGCGTGGACGTCCGGGATTCGCGCCATCTTACAAGCCGGCCGATCCTGAGCCGCTGCCCGCCAACCACAATGGTGCACCCCGCATTTTTGCCTTCATCGACGATTTATTCTTTATGGCGAAAATCCAGGAAACGGCGCGCAAGCTCAATGTGAAGGTGGAGTTCATCAAAAGCGAGAAAGACTTGCTCGATCA
>QIAS01000130.1 GCA_003225615.1 Acidobacteriota bacterium
CAAGGAGGAGCCCGCACTAGCCTCAAGTGGACAACGTGCGGATACACATCTGCGATCTAGCCGACGATTTGCTCGCCAGAAGCGCGTTTATCGGGACCAATCCGGAGGCATTACCCTCGGATTGCCCAGGCGGGCGCAATCCAAGAAATATGGTCAGAATGCCTAAAGATTGGAGGCAGGGGAGAATCAAACTCAACCGGCGCTTTGAAAACCGCAATTTTACAGACCTTCTAAAAGTACAGCTTCAATGCAAATTGAATAATACGGGGTGCAACACTGGTGCTCCGAATCTGTCCGACCGTAGGATCCAGGGTCAGCGCGGGCACTCCAGTAGTAAGATCCGGCGCAACCGTGCCTGCGTTTACCATGGGGTTTGAAAATGAAGGGGTATTGAACGCATTGAAGAACTCTGCCCGGAACTCCAACCGCCTGGTTTCACTGTTGCCGAGTGGCGTCTGCTTGATAATCGAGATGTCGAAGTTTCGCTGATCAGGGCCTCTCACGATTCCATTGCCGCTGTTGCCAAACCCTGTCGCCACTCCGTCGCTTCCGATGATCGGCGGCGCCGTGAAACAAGACGTGTTGAAGTAGTTGCTGATCTTGTCAGTCACTGCCCCTCGGGTTTCCACATTCCTGTTCGTACAACCTGGTGCAAGTTGCACGCGATCAAAATTCGTCCCGAAAATGCCGAAGGCGTTGGTAGTGTTGGTGTCGAAAATCGTGAGATGTTGCCCGTTTTGGAATGTGCTGACCCCTGCCACCGACCAGCCTCCCAGCGCCCGCCCCTTCCACCCCGAGAGGACCTTCGGTCCGGGCAGGTCATACACGTAACTGATTACAAATCGTTGCGGCCGCACGAATCCGTCAAAGCCATAGTTTGCCCGCGGGCTATTCTGGTCGCCGAAGAGCGATCCGCCGGTAAACCCGCCGGTCGTATATCCGGGATTGGTCTCCAAAGCAGAGGCTAAAGTGTAGGACGCCAGCAATTGCAGTCCATGGCTGAAACGCTTGCTCAAACTGGCGCCCAGGGCGTTGTACCAGGATGCGCCGGCCGATTCGACAATCGTCGCAAAGCTCGGATCGAACCCTTCGATCGGCACCCGCAGACCGATGTTGCTAGCCGTATTCGAGGTCTCGCCGCGGATCGGATTGCTGGGACTCGCAGAAAGCGCCTGATTGAATGATCTGCCTTGCAGGAGTTTTGTTCCTCTCGCTCCCTGATAACCGACTTCCAGCATCCAGTTGTTGCTGATCGCGGTCTGCAGATTCAGGCTGTACCGCTGTAGTATCGGCGGCCGAAAATGCATGGAGAAGATGGTCGGCGTTAAGTCGGATGTCGGCGAATAAGGAGTAAAGATCGGGAAAGCAGGGGAAGGGGGAAGGGCTCCACTAATAGGTCCCGGGGTTATAAACTGCCGGATGGTGCCCCAGGGTGGCGCTGCTATTAACTGTATAAAAGGCTCTCCTGTGGTCCGAGTGTAGAAAAGTCCGTACCCGCCACGCAGTACGAGCCGATTGGTTCCGGGTAGCTGCCACGCAAATCCCACCCGCGGTTCCAGGGCGTTTTGACCATCGTTATTGATCGCAGTATTGGTGCCGACCTTTACGACTCCTGGGGGAAGGGCCCCACCGGAAAAATTCGAAGCTACCACGAATCCCTGAAGCGTTCCCGCGTCCGGTGGATTCGGGTTCGCGCGCGCCGGATCAAAGTTCGAAGCCCGGCCAAGGTTCTCTCCCAACTGCCCCTGGCGCTCGTAACGCAATCCCAGATTCAAGGTCAGGCGCGGAAGGACTTGATAATTATCCTGCACAAAGAAATTGCCATCCCAAACCCGCCATTCCCGATCAAAAACCCCCGGCACATCGATACTGAGAAGAACATTTCCCAGCAGAAAGTCCGCCATGCTCGGAAAAAGCAGACCACCAAAAAAATGGAAATGTTCAAAGTTAAATTGGCTGCGAGTGATGCCGCCGCCAAAATGAAAGGAATGCTTGCCACGGACATATGCTAGAGAGTCGCTGAAATCGTAAAAGTTCTGGGTAATCGAGAGACCTTGTCCGTTGCCCCCAACATTGAAGCCGCCGTCCACCAAAAGATCGGGAAACGGATTGTCAAATGACGGCGCCGGCACACAGACGCTTGCCAAGGTCAAGGTGCCTGAAACACTACCCGCACATGCCGGAGTGTTCGCAAACTTCACCTTGGCATAATCCTGCCCAAGTACACCCGCCAGACGGTGAAATCCCAGCACGGCTTGATTCAGAAGGCGGTTGTTAAACGTATGCGTCTGGGTCAGAGAGAAAGTGCGGAAACCATTGGTAAACGCTTGCGGGAATCCCGCCACCGTGACTGCCGATACGCCCAGCTGGTTTGAAGGAAACGCGCCTATCTGGTCGCTGTTCATAAAGAAGAATTTGCCGGAAAGCTGATTCTTCTCACTGTGGTAGAAATCCAGATTGGTAATAAATTGATCGTCCCGATAGGCGCAGGGAGACGTAAAAGTACTCTGCCCCGTGGCCGCGTTCTGTGGCGCTGGGACTACGAAACTTCCGTTTTGCAGTTGCGCATTCAAAAGTGCAAGGGCAGTGGGCGAAATATCCGCACCGGAAGTAATTGTTCCCCCCAGGACCCCCGACTGTCCCGTAAATTCTTGTGCCAGCGCCGCCGCCGTTCGGCTCGACGCATCATTCGTTAGGCCCAGCGGAAGAGTCCCGGTAGTCAGACAGCCGCCACTATTATCCAAGCCGTCTCGTTCGCGAGTGCCCTGATAAGAAACAAAAAACATTACTTTGTTCGCTTTTACCGGCCCGCCCAAGGTGAACCCGAATTGGTTCTCATTCAGCACCCCACGCGGCTGGTTTTGCTGTTTCAGAAAATAGTCATTGGCATTTAAGGCCGTATTGCGAAAGTACTCCCACACATCTCCGTGAAACTGATTCGTTCCCGATTTTGTAACCACGTCGACATTGGCGCCTCCGTTGCGGCCGTACGAGGCATCGTATTGTCCAGTCTGAACCTTGAACTCCTGGATCGCGTCGGGATTAGGTACAGGAACTCCACCGCTAATGTTTGCCTGTCCTGCGAGATCGTTGACTTCGGTTCCATTCATCTGGAAGTTATTGTCATTAGTGGAACTGCCTGCGACTGAGTAACCCCCGGTCGTGGCCGACAAACTCGTGCTCCCCCGTCCGATATCAGCCCCGTTATTTACGTCACCCGAGACACCAGGGGAAAGCCCGAGGATCTGCGTGTAGTTCCGAGATACAAGTGGCAGGTTCTCCACCATTCGTTGATCTGTGGTATGCCCCAATGCGCTCGAAGTGGTCTCCAGTTGCATCGGTTCAGCCTGCACGGTCATGGCTTCGCTGAAGGAGCCTACCCGGAGCTGCACATTCAGGGTTGCGGTTTCGGTGATGTTGACCTTCACTTCTTTAAAAACCGCGGTTGTAAAATCTTTTTTTGCGGCCTCCATCTTGTACACATCTGGAGGAAGCAAGCCGACCAAGTATTTACCGTTGTCCTGCGTGACCGCGCTACGCGTCTGACCTCTGTTTGTGCTCGTGACGGTGATTGTGACGCCAGGCATGACCCTGCCGCTCTGATCAGTGACGGTGCCGTTCAGAGCGCCCGTCTGCGCGGTTTGGGCCGCGCTGGGGGCTCCGGAAAGGCAAAGCAACAGAAAACCCGTCGCCAAAGCGGTTTTGGATCTTGAAAATGTCTTGCCGAGCGTGAAAGCGCTTGATGAGCGGAACAGAGAAATCGAGATCACTCTACGAGTTTTCTTTGCCGCGGTCTTCATAACCGTTCTCCTCGAACCTGCTGCGAGACTCGGCGTCTGACGTCGAATACCAGCGGGTACCTGATCGAAATTCTTGTTCTTTGTCGCGCAACAGGGTGAGCGAGCGTTGCGGGTTGATGTGGGCGCAAGCCGCCAGCAACGCATTAATCGCCGCGAGAGGCGCCACATACGATCCATGAAATGCAGAACTGGCAATCGAGGTAATCCAGAATGAATCGGAGAAACGGGCAACCGGCGAGGTGTCGCTGTTGGTGATGCCGAACGTCGGAACCTTATGGTCGCGCGCCCGGATCAACGAATCCACCGTGGCACGCAGGCAACGCCCGAAGCTAATGCCAATCAACAGGTCTTTTGGACCAAGAAGATTTACTTTTTGCTGCAAATTTCCCGTCGAGCCTTCGGGAGCTTCGGCATCGTGGCCGAGTGTAACCAAGCCATAAGCCAGCAGGCGCGCCAGGGGGGCGGCAAAATCCACGCCGACAACTAAAATCCGCCGCGCCCGGTGAATACGCTTTGCGACCTCGATGACGCGATCGGCATGCAGGCTGGAGCGCAAAGAATCGAGATTACGTGACTCCATCGCGAGACATTGATTAATACGGTCGGCCAAACCGCGACGCTCTCGCGTGGCCGATTTCATTGCTTTGTAGGGAGTAATGCGGCTTACGAAATGAGACCGTAAGTCGGCGAGAAAATCCCCGTAACACTTGTATCGCAGCACTTGAACGGTGCGCACAATCGTGGCCGTATCCACCTCATAGCGTTTGGCCAACTCGCGTGAAGAAAGAAAGTAGGTGTCCTGGCAGTTATCCAGGATCTCGCGCAGCAGTTTTCGGCGACTTGTGCTCAGGTCGGCTTCGGCCTTGGCAAAGCGGCTTTCGAGAGCGGTCATCCAGACCGTTCGCTCCTCGCCGGGCTTGCCATCCGCGTGGGATTGAGCACGATTATCCGTCTTGTCCCCGTCCAGATTCATGGCTAGTGAGCAGACCCGGCGGGGCGCCTCGCGCCATTTCCGCTGGTCGCTGTGTACACCATTTGCTGCATGGATGTCAAATACAAAACATCATTTGTTGCATTTTGACGGGAGTCATGGCAAGATGTGGCGGCCACGGACAGCCCAAAGGGAGGGACAGGTGATGGGACGAATTTTCGGCTCTCTGCAGGCCGCCTGCCTGGCAATTCTCGTCCTTCCCGCGATCGGTCAGCCCGCGGCGGCGCCATCGAAGCACTCCCCAGGTCTGGCCTCGCTTGACCAGTTCATTCCCGCGCAGATGCAGAAGTGGAAGGTCCCGGGTGTGGCTATTGCGGTCGTGCAGCACAAGCAGATCATTTATTCCCATGGATTCGGCTTACGCAACGTCAAGAAAAATGATCCCGTCACCACCAGAACGCTTTTCGCCATTGGTTCAATCTCCAAATCGTTTACCTCGCTCTCCATGGGAATTCTGAACGACCAAGGCAAACTCGATTGGGACAAGCCGGTGCGGCAATATCTTCCGGAATTCCAAATGTATGACCCCGTAGCCAGCGAATGGATGACTCCACGGGACTTGATCAGTCATCGAACCGGATTCGCAGGTCACGATCTGGTCTGGTATTCATCCGACTTCAGTCGCGAAGACCTCGTCCACCGTCTCCGCTTCCTGCAAAGCAACCGTGACTTTCGCAGTGGCTACCACTACAACAACATGCTGGTTATGACCGCCGGATATATAGTAGGAAAAGTTTCCGGCCAGGGTTGGGAAGGTTTTGTGAAGCAGCGCATCTTCGAGCCGCTGCACATGGCGAGCAGCAATTTTTTCGTTCTTGACAGCCAGAAAAGCGCCGACTTCGCCCGTCCCTACCGGAAAGATGAGCATTCCGAAACCATAAATGAGACCCCGTTTTATGACATCCATAGCGTAGGTCCGGCTGGATCCATCAACTCCAATGTGGAAGAAATGGCCTCCTACGCGATTTTTCAGCTCGGGGAGGGCAAGGCGGGAGACCAGCAGATTGTTTCCAAATCGAACCTGGATCTGACCCACACTTCGCAAGTTCCGATGGGCGGCCAACCGGAATTTAAGGAACTTGGCGCGCGGGACTACGGCATGGGCTGGGTGGTCACGTCATACCGTGGGCATCGGATGATATGGCACAACGGCGGAATCGACGGCTTCTACGCGCTCCTTACCATGTTGCCGGATGAAGACCTGGCCGTAATAATACTCACTAATCTCCAGGATCAGCCCGTCCCGGAGGTTGTAGCCTACCACATTTTCGATCACATGCTCGCGCTGGATGCCATCGACTGGTCAGGGCGTTTCCAGGAACTTGAGCAGAAGCAGAAAGCTGCAGAAGAGGACGCGAAAAAGACAGGAGTGACAAACCGGAAATCCGCAACGCATCCCTCCCACGAGCTGAAGGATTACACCGGCCAATATGAGAACGACGGGTATGGCGTCCTCGCTATCCAATCCGCAGGCGATCACTTCTCGGTGACTCTAAA
This sequence comes from Acidobacteriota bacterium, assembly GCA_003225615.1. GTDB lineage: Bacteria > Acidobacteriota > Terriglobia > Terriglobales > Acidobacteriaceae > QIAS01. The sequence goes on from QIAS01000130.1 coordinate 6,289, forward strand.
TAAAATCTCGGCTCCTCTGCAGCATTATCACTATGACGTCTTTGAGGTGCCGGAAAACACCACCTGGGCCTTGGAAAAAATCAAGCTCC
>QIAS01000131.1:0-4926 GCA_003225615.1 Acidobacteriota bacterium
ATGCGCGCGCCGTTGAACATGGAAGAGTTCAACGCGATGGCATTCATCAGATCTTCTCGCCCAACCATCTCAACCAGGAACGCCTGCCGCGCAGGAATATCAAAAGCGTTCACCAGACCCAGCAAGGCGGCCAGTATCAGAATGTGCGGCACCTGCACTTCATGACTGAGCGTAAGTCCCGCCAGAATCAACGCCAGCACCATGGAAATGGCCTGCGTCGCAATAATGACCCGATGGCGATTGAAGCGATCCGCGGCCGTCCCTCCAACAGGCGCCATGATAAAGACGGGGATCTGGCTGGCGAAACCCACTAATCCCAGCTTCAACGACGAACCCGTAAGCCTGTAGACCAACCAGGACTGCGCAACTGTTTGCATCCAGGTCCCAATCAGGGAGATCAGCTGTCCGCTGAAGAAGAGCTGAAAGTTCCGGTGGCGGAGCGCCCGCATCGCAATCTGCCATCTCGAAGCAGACAGCATTTCCTGCTCTGCCGGAGCGCCATTTACAGAAGTGGAAGTGTGCTGGTTTGCCACGGTCGTTGTATAGATGCCCGGGATTTGTCCCTCGACCGCCTTAAAGTCTTCCCGGTCAAGTTTAAGGCTACAGATTCCTGGGGCGCCGCCACAATTTCTATTTCCTCACACCCCAACCTGCGGTACATTCTCCCTGTCCAGAAACTCGGAGCCGCAACGGGTTTCCAGTATAGAGGGCTGAGCACTTCAAAGCTCAGACGCCAACAAACGCTTCATAGTAGGGCACGACCTCCGGCCCGGCTGCACTGCCAGCCGCGGAACCGCAGCCATTTACGAGTCAGCCAGCGAGGCAACCATGACCACCACTCCAGTTCGAGTCGAGCGCCGCGCCGCCCAGCGCTTCGATATCTCCTTGCCCGTCTCCATCCGCTGTCCCAACGGACAGAAGGAAGAGCAGGGCTTCACTCAGGACCTGAGTGCCCGAGGGGTCTACTTCTACACCGATATTTGTTTGGACCAGGGTTCGGAGGTTGAAATTACTTTGGTGATGCCGGCAGAAATCACGCTTTCCGAAAACATGCCGATCCGTTGCCATGGCAAGGTCTTGCGCGTGGACAAACCCGGTCTAAGCGCGGCGGCCGGGAACTCAACGGGGCCTAAGATGGGCGTCGCTGTGCATTTTGGCCATTACGAATACCTGCCAGATGCTAAAGATTCCGCCAAGGGTTCTGAGCAATATCTGCGCGTAGCCTCGTTGCATCACGGGAGTGTGGAAGAGGAGCTTCCAAGCTTCCCTGCAGGCTTAAGAAAATATTGACTTCCCGGCGATAATGCGCCGCATAGAGTGATTTTCCATCTTCCCAAATCCCGCGATCCCATTGGTGACATTCCGATTTTTTTCGCGTGCCGCCTTCCCAACTCAGCTCGATTCGCTTAGAATGAGCAGTGTACGCGACTTTCCACGCTGAGCCCCCTTCTTTGTTGTCGCTTCAGGTCTGCGGTGGTCATGTGGAAGCGGTGGGCCGTCTTTATGGCGGACTAGCAGCAGGTTACGGAAGTCACTTGGCGGTAAGTGCTGTCGCCTCATACCATGCAAACAAATAGGGAAACCAGCGAGAACCGAATCATGCATGGCATTGCCGTAGCCGTCCTGAGTGAAGACCGCGAACGCCTAACCGTGCTGCAAACCCGCCTCGAAACCACCAACCTGGGCCGGACCAACTACATTCACCTCGGCTTTCCCATGGGCCCCACCGACCCGGTCCTGCGCCAGATCCAGGATGCGCGGAGCGAAATCGTTCTGGTCGATATTGATTCCCACGATCCGCAGCGGGCGATTAATGCCATTGAACTCATCCACGCGACCACCAGCGACATCTCCATCTTTGCCGTCGGAGAAATGAGTCATCCTCCGACGATCGTAGCTGCGATGCGGGCCGGGGCCGGGGAGTTTCTGGATGGCAGCGCGAGCCGCGAGGCTCTGCTGGAATGCCTTACCCGCCATGCCGCGACACGAAGTAAGACCCGCAGCAATGTCGGCAAGGCAAAGGTTTTCTCCTTCCTGAATGCCAAGGGTGGCGCAGGCGCAACCACGTTGTCGGTTAACACCGCTATCGCTTTACAGCACGCTCACGGCAAAGTGGTGCTGGTGGACTTCGCCCTCATTGGGCATGTCGCACTTCATTTGAACTTGCGCCCGAGTTTCGGCGTGTTTGACGCCCTGCAGAACCTGCATCGCATGGATGGTGCCCTGCTCGAAGGATTTATGACGGTCCACAAGGATGGCTTGCACCTCCTGGCCGGCCCCCAGCAACCCCAATCCGTGGTGCCCACTCCGGCAGAACTGGCGCGGCTTTTCGATCTGCTTATCAGCCACTACAATTACGTGCTAATCGACTGTTCGAGCCGCCTGGACCAGACCACCCGCCTCATATCTGATATCTCCAATGCCGTTTTGCTCGTGACTCAGACCGACGTGGTTTCACTCTGGAGCGCTGGGCGCATTCATTCGTTCCTGGAAGAAGGAGTGGGACGAGACCGGTTGCGCCTGATTCTGAATCGCTACAAAAAAATTCCCGGCTTCGGCGAAGACGACGTCGAAAAGGCTACTAATTGCAAAGTACTCTGGAAGGTCCCCAACAATTACCAGGCCATCGGACCGGCCATCGACAAGGGCAGTCCGGTTGCTTTGCGCAGCAATGAAGACGCGAGCCGTTCATTCATTGCCTTAGCCAATGCACTAGCAGAGGCTTCCACCTCGTCTGAAGGAGCTCTCGATCTGGTGTATCAGCACGACAAGTCGGACGCCAAGAAGAAGACTGGCGGCCGCTTGCTGATCTCCCCACTCCGCGCCGGTCAGTAAGAAGCACCACCACTGATTCAATATGTTCGCGCGGCATGCAATCTCTGTGAGGAGTTCTGGAGTGTCAGGCCCCGGGCGCTCCTACGTCAGTCGCAACCCAGGTCTGCGCCGACAAGAGCCATTAAAGAAGGCTGCTACTTGAATTGTGAGGGGCTGGCCGGATCATCACCCTGCATCAAAACCCACGACGTCAACCCACCTACTGCTGAACCTCCGACGATGATCGCCGTCGTGGAGTCCATAATGGGCCCCTTGGCTGCCGGGATAGCTCCTCCGGCCGGCTTTTTCTTCCTTTGCGCCGTTGAGTGGCCGCGAGTGATCTGCTGTCCCTGCGGAAGCGTCGTAGTCGTAGTCGCGTCCGCAATCAGCAAATCGCCCTTATGCGCGCTAATGTGTACCGCACCATCTGAATCCTTGACCTCGAATTCCGTCCAGTCGTTGGAAGCGGGCGTCACGGAAATATCACCGGCGTGAGTCGCCAAAGATTTTGACGTTGAAATGGTCACGGCTCCGTGTTCCAGTTTGACAGAGTTGCCCTGGAATTGGATGAGTGAATCAGAAAACACCAGGACACTCGATCCCGCAGCATTGATGTTCGCTATCGAATCAGACTTCGTCTGTACCAAATCGCCAGAAAATATTGCCGACGATTTAGGAATGCGGCTGCCGTTGAGCCACGTCGTTCCGTTGCTGTACAGCATGGCAGCACTGATGTCAGTTGCAAACAGAGCAGCCGGGACAACCGCGATCAAAATGCCACTCATTACGTGGCGAATCCATGGTGTCGGCATTCGTACTCGCTCCGAAGACAATGCGTGAGTCTTTCCGTGATCCTAGCTTGCCAGTAGTGGATCGTCAATTCTCTTCCGGGGTTCCTGCCTGATGGGATGGGGGACGCAATCGGCTTCCCTAGCGCCATCGATCAACGGCTTCCCACCAAACTAAGCGAAGCCATTCATCCAGATTCGCCTTGGCCCACTGGCGGTGACGCCACCACTCCACCCCAAATTGCGCGGGATCATTTGCCGCCGCTACTGTGAATACGTGATGGGGAATTTCTTTGCGGAAAGTGCTCAACGCCCGGCGGGTATGAAAGTCGGAAGTCACCAGCAGCAGGTTTCGAGCCCCGGCTAGCTGCAGACACACTGCAGCTTCTCTCGCCTCATCTCTGGTCGACAGGCCACGGATGGGGCATACATCGATGAATTTCGATTCAGGCAAAGTTTCAATGTACTTCCGCGCCAGTTCGAGTTGTGTCCAGGAATAAATCTTTGTGTCTGCAGGAACGTCGATAATGATTTTGGCAGCATAGCCTTGGCGATAGAGTTCCAGGGCTCGCATGTACCGGACATCGGTTTCCCCCGCAAGGACGAGGATTGAGTCGGATCTACCAGGTTGGTTAATGACTAGAAATTTACCCGATAATCTCGCAAATAAGAGCAGCAGAAGAACTACAATGGCTGAAATTCGGATTTTGTTCTTCATCTTTGCCAGTTGTAGTATCGTCGGGGTTCGGCTCGTCGTGCCATTAAAGCATTTAATCTAGCAACTGCTACGCAGGCAATCCTTCACCAAGTTGCCAAATCTCTTTTTGAGCCATTGTTCAAAACGCTCTCTGCCAATCCCGCATCCAGTGCTCCAAAGCCCGACAGTGGGCATGCTAGAATCGACAAGCATTCAGACTTCCGATTATGAGCACTCGATCCATATCAGCCAACCTTTTTAGCGATCTTAAGACCAAAATAGAAACCCGGCATGCCCGAGTTGCGATTATCGGACTCGGCTATGTTGGATTACCATTGGCGCTTTTATACAGCGACCAGAAATTCCCGGTAACCGGGTTTGACATCGACCCACGTAAAGTGGAAACCCTATCTCAGGGCGGATCCTACATCTTTCGCATTCCGAGCGAAGAAATTCAAGGGGCGCGGGCACGTGGTTTTTCCGCCACCGCGGATTATTCCCGGCTGACGGAAATGGACGCGATGATGATCTGCGTCCCCACGCCATTGAATGAGTATCACGAACCTGACCTGAGCTACATCACGAACACTGCACACGCCATTGCGCCCTATTTGAGAGCTGGCCATT
>QIAS01000131.1:4950-5499 GCA_003225615.1 Acidobacteriota bacterium
CGAAAGCACGACCTATCCCGGGACAACCGAAGAGGTGCTGGTCCCGATCCTCGAAAAGGAAAACCAAAACGGGCTCAAAGCAGCTCGGAATGGCAATTCGCGGCCGCCCCAGCAAGAGTTCTTCGTTGCCTTCTCGCCGGAACGGGAAGACCCCGGCAACAGCAGTGTGGCCCGACGCGACATTCCGAAGGTGGTAGGAGGCCTTGACTCGCAAGCCGCCGAGCTTGCTTCTGCATTGTACGGTTCAATTTTTAACCGCACCGTGCAGGTCTCATCCCCCGCAGCAGCCGAGATGACCAAGCTGCTGGAGAACATCTATCGTTGCGTGAATATCGCGCTGGTTAATGAGCTAAAGCTTTTGTGCCTCCGCATGGGAATTGATATTTGGGAGGTTATCGACGCGGCGTCCACCAAGCCTTTCGGGTTTCATGCCTTCTATCCCGGCCCCGGGCTCGGCGGACACTGCATTCCCGTTGACCCATTTTACTTATCGTGGAAGCCCAAGGCGTGGGACTTTCACACTCGTTTCATTGAACTGGCGGGTGAGAT
>QIAS01000131.1:5514-11928 GCA_003225615.1 Acidobacteriota bacterium
TGTGGCGGGACCTCTCAACCGACGGAAGAAAGCGCTGAACGGAGCGCACGTGCTTGTGTTGGGAGTGGCGTATAAAAAAGATATCGATGATCTCCGAGAATCGCCGGCGCTGACGATTATCGAGTTGCTTCAGAAGGAGGGGGCGCAGGTCAGCTTTAACGATCCCTATTTCCCCTTCATCGGCAAAGGCCGCAAATACGATTTGCAGATGAAGTGCTCCTCCCTGGATAACCTGAAGCAGTACGACTGCGTGCTCATCGTGACCGATCACAGTGATTACGATTACCCGCGTATTGTGGAGGAATCGCAGTTGGTGGTAGACACACGCAACGCAACCAGAGGGATCCACAGCCCGAAAATTGTGCACTGCTGAGCGGAGTTGTACGGTACCAGGTTAGTGTTTTATAGCGCGCCGGAGAAATCGCGCCTGAGTTCAGCCTGTTCTCCTGAGAGCGCCTAAGACGCGACTCGCCACATACGGCGGTCGCAGACAGATTTTAGGCGATGGAAATTGTTCTGAAAATCAGGAGGAGAAAATCAGGGGGAAAATCGTAAAAGATGATGGTGCCGGAACGAGTGCGCATTACCCCTTACTGCTACTGAATCGCGCTGCCAACTTGCGAAAACACCGTGTTGGAATTGGAACCAATCAGCCGCACCGTACCGATCACGATTACCAAGATCACCGCCAACATAACTGCGTATTCGGCGATATCCTGGCCTTGCTCTTCGGACCAGAGTTGATGTAAAAATTTTTGCACGAAGCTCCTCTCTTTCTACCGCGCTGCCTCTTACGGTCCCTTTGCCGTGAACACTCCCAGCCGAGACCAGCTAACGCACGGTCCTTCCCGAGAAAACTACATTATTTGGAATGTTAGTCGCCGCACCGGGAGGAGGCCAATGGCCCAAAGGTGGTGAGACGTAGCACTGAAGTGCTATGTCGGTAAATCGGCCCCTTGCTTTAAATACATGAATCTCAACAACTTACGCAATCACCTTCAAGGGGAGCGCCTGGTTCACCGCAAACAGCGCGAGCTCCAATCGCGTCGAAACCCCTAGCTTGTCGAAGATATTGCTTAAGTGATGCTTGACAGTATCTTCGCTGATCTTGAAGTGCTCGGCAATCTCTTTATTGGAATAGCCGGCTACCACGGCCGAGACCACTTCCAGTTCCCGAGGCGTGAGACCAAATTTTTTCTGGCGAGCCTCTTCCCCGGAAGACTGCACCAGAGTACGCAGGTATTGCACCAGGTTCGAGACGCTCTCCCGGCCAACCCAATACTCGCCCGCCATGACGGTATGAATGCTCTTCAGGAGCAGCTGGGTTGCTGAGTCTTTTAGGACAACTCCACGAGCACCCAATTGCAAAGCTTCGACAATTTGATTTTTTTCCGCAGCTGCCGTCAGCAGAATCACCCGCACGGAATTTGCCCCTTGCCCGGAGCTCAGTTCCCGCAATGCCTCAAGACCGGGATGGCGGGGCATGGCGAGGTCCAACAGCAGGATGTCGGGTTTAAGTTGCCGTGCCAGCTTGACGGCCTCGGCGCCGTCACAAGCCTCCCCGATGACTTTCAGATCAGGTTCGGCTTCCAGCAGCCTTCGCAATCCATCCCGAAAAATAGGATGGTCGTCAGCGATGACAATTCGAATCGGGTGCGGTCGTCTATTGGTGTCCATAAGCAGCTTCCCGCTTTCGCGGAATGCTGATCTCCAGGCGGGAACCCCGGCCCGGATTCGATTCTATCGTGAGTTCCCCTTCAATTAAACGTACCCGCTCCTGGATCACGGATGGCCCCTTGCCATCGGCTTCAAGTTCTGCATGAGAGAAGCGCCCGGAAAACGGGAATCCACGGCCATCATCCTCTACCGTCAGCCTCCATTGACCATCTCTGCGGGCCAACCGCACTAACACGTGAGTCGCTCCGCTATGCTTCCGGATATTTACCAATCCCTCCTGCACGATGCGGGCCAGTTCGCGGCATAGTCGGGGGGGCATATCGATCTCAGTGGCCTCGGAAACAAATCGCGCGGCGATACCGGTCTCTCGCTGAAATCTTTCCACCGTGTCATGCAGGAAGCGCAGGAGTCGCTTGGCATCCACTTCGAGGGACTTCATTTGCTGCATCAATTCACGCAGCTTCAGTACTTCCTCGCGCAACAAGCCTTGAATTCGACCTAATTCTTCAGTCACCGCTACCGACGGGGAAGCCGATTGACGACGCAACACGTCCACTTGCATTTCCACCGCAATAAGCGACTGCACAGCCCCGTCGTGCAGTTCTCGAGCAAAGCGTGCCCTCTCTACGGCGCCCGCCCGCAAGCGCAAGCGCCGCATCAGGTAGACGTTGTAAACCGCTGGCCCAACCTGGCGTATGATTTCCTGCAAAAATCGCAGTTCTTCCTCTCGATCCCCGGTGAGAAGAGGCTCAAACAAAAATATTCTTCCTCTCCATTCCTGACCGAATACGAATGTAACGGCTGCTAAAGAATGAAATTGTTGCTCGCCTGCAAACCTCCAGAGGAAATCGGTCGGAAGATTTCGCAACCGAGTACCTTGGCGGTCTAAGGCCAGCATTTCGAAGAACTCGCCTTCACGAACCGCGTAGCATATGTCGGCGGGGGATTCGTACAAATATTTATCGTGATCTGTGGGTGCCGTGTCAATCCATGCCAGGGGAGTAAAGCTACCCTCGGCGGATCGAGTCTCTCCCAGGAAAACGCGGTAGCTGTTAGTTTCCTGCGATGCAATCAGCGCACGCTGGGCTCCGTACATCGAGAGAATCTCGGTGAGAATCTGCTGGATGGTACCGGTCAAGCCCGCCTCGACTCGTGCCCCACCGAGAACGCGCGCAATCACAACCTTTTCGGCTCTCAGTTTTTTCTGTTGCTCCGCCATGTAACCGAGCAACAGTCCCATCACCAGTAAATAAACTGACCGCATAAACAAATGTTTGGGCTCAAGTTCTGTGAGATCCACGCCCAACTGAGGAAGCCCATGACGAACAAGGAGACGGTCCGCCCACACCACAAAACCCCTGCTCACAAACAGGCTCTCCATCCACAGCAGGGCGACCGCCAAGGATCCCGTCTCCAAGGTTTCCCAAAGACCCCAGCGATAGGCCGCAGCAGCCAAAACGAAAACAAAAAACAGGAAAAAGGGATTGCGCTGGCCGCTCGCGAATACAGAAATTAATGCTGGCCAAATAATATCCAAAGCGTGCACGACGACCCGGAACGCCGGGGTTGACTCTTGCCGGAAGCGAAGCAAGAGCATGACGACTACGCCATGCACAATGTAGAAGCCAAGGAGCCAATAAGCCCATGGGGAGTAGCCAATTTCTGGATCCATCCAGATGGCGAAAAGAGCAGAAATGGCGAGACCTACACGAGCCGTGGCGAGCCAACGCTCGATGCGGCGTACTTCGCCCGGCCCCAATGGGGCCCTCAACCTTCGCAGAAACCGATACCGGGGTTCTAAGTGTGACAATCTAGCCCTTATCGCGCACTTTCCCGCTCCTGGATATTATTGAACATAAATCGTTAAGGGCAAGTACAAGTTCCATGCCCCAGCCAGGCTGTCTGGCCCTGGTGGGCATTTCTCGGCCGATTACCGGAGTAACCTGCTGCTTACTGCTTTCCTGTCTACAATTCTCCTGAGGGCATTCGTGTCGGAAAGTTCCAAAATGTGGATTCTGGCAGCGTGTGGGCTGGTATTTGCCCAGACTGCTGCTTCTTTATTGCTCCGCACCAAGAACTTCGAGCTGACCGTACTCAGCGACATCACCCAATGTATCCTCCTGCTCTCCGGGACGGCAGCTCTTTTGCCCAACATTTTCCGCAACCAGGGCCGAAATAGACTCTTCTGGGCGCTGATGACCTTGGGAATGGTGCTCTGGCTTTCGAATCAACTCCTGTGGATTTACTTCGAAGTGATTCTCGGCCGCGACGTGCCTGACCCCTTCGTTGGTGACATCGTTCTTTTTCTGCACATTGTTCCGATGATGGCGGCTCTGGCTCTGCAACCGCATATGGAACAAGACGAACGGGCTTCGCGGCTCGGCACATTGGATTTCACCCTGCTGCTCGTCTGGTGGGTCTACCTTTACTCTTTTGCAGTTCTCGCCTGGCAGTATGGCTTCACCGACGAACAGGCATACAGTCGCAACCTGAACGTGCTTTATCTTACCGAGAAAATGGTGTTCCTGGGAGGCCTCGCGCTGGTGTGGTTGCGAAGCACAAAATCGTGGAGAACGATCTACGCCCATTGGTTCGGTGCCAGCCTGATGTACTCGCTGAGTTCGTATGTTGCAAATTGGGCGATCGCCAAACACCTCTACTACACGGGCAGCCTGTACGACATTCCAATGGCTCTTTCCATGGCCTGGGTAACCGGGATCGGCCTTCTGGCAGGGGATTCGGAGCTGAAACGCCAGCCCGCCAGCTTGTCGAATACTCGTGGAGTTCGGGTAGCCCGCCTGGGTATGATCGCGATTTTTACTTTGCCGTTGTTCGCGGCTTGGTCGCTCTTTGACAGCGCTTCCCCGACGGCTGTGCGCAACTTTCGTCTCGTCGTGACCTTTGTTGCCATGATGGTGATGGGGGCGATGGTGTTTCTGCGCCAGCATCTCTTGGATCGGGAACTCATCCGGCTCCTGCGCACTTCAGAGCAATCATTCGAGGATCTGAAACGGCTGCAAACCCAGCTCGTGCAGTCGGAAAAGCTTGCCTCATTGGGGCAACTGGTGGGCGGGGCAGCTCATGAATTGAACAATCCTTTGACTGCCATGCTGGGCTACTCCGACCTGCTTACTGGCACCAAATTGTCCGGCGAACAGAAAGCACTGGCCGAGAAGATCGCGCAGCAAGTACGCCGCACCAAAGCCCTGGTTTCAAGCCTTCTCAGCTTCGCCAAACAGGTTCCCGCCGAAAAGGTTCGGCTGGATCTCAACACAATCGCTCAAACAGCCGTCAAGCTTTCGCATCCGGAACTCGGGACGCGAAAGATTGACACCAAGCTGGACACCGCCTCCGAACTCCCGAAAGTTTGGGGCGACTCCAACCAACTGCTTCAACTCTGCCTACACATTATCTCGAATGCGGGCCACGCCCTGGAGGAGGCCGGAGGCGGCCTGCTTACAATCAGTACGGGGGTGCAGGACGACTCCGTAATTTTGGAATTTTCCGACAATGGGCCGGGCGCACAGGATCCACAACGTGTATTTGACCCCTTTTACACAACGCGGCCTGTCGGGCAAGGGATCGGGTTGGGACTGAGTGCTTGCTACGGAATCATTCAGGAACACCGAGGCAGGATCTTGTGCCACAACCGACCAGAAGGCGGCGCTGTTTTTCGTATTGAATTGCCTAGCGCAGACCCCGTGCCCAGGGTCTCTAAGTCCGCAGACGATGACGCGCCCTCGGAACCTCTCGAGGACCGGCATGCCAGTGCTACTCTTCCGCTGCGTCCCACTCCTTAAATCTTCAGTGGAACTGGCACTTATCCCTGTCCTTACTGGACATGGCTTCCGGAACCCTTGAGCTTGCGGTCAAAGAAATCAGCGGTCGCCCCGTAGGCCCGAATCCAGTTCCTCCATAAAAGAAAGTCGTGGATTTCGTCGGGAAAAATTAATTCTTCAAACTCCACGTGGTTTTCCCGCAAGCGTTGCGCCAGGTCCGCGGTTTGACTGAAAGGCACATTGCGGTCGTCGTCGCCGTGAATAAGCAGCACAGGCGACTTCCAGTGCGAGACCGAGGCATCCGGTGACGACTCAAAGGCCAGTTTGGCAGCTTCCGCCGCATCCGGCGCACCCGGCCGGTTCTCCCAATGCGGCAGAAACTCGGACCAGTCATGCACGCCGTGCATGTCGGATCCGGCAGCGAATAAATCAGAATTGCGCGCCAAACCCAGCGCCGTAAGGTACCCGCCATACGATCCGCCCCAGAGACCAATCTTGGCGGCATCCACTACGGGCAGGGTTCGAAGAAATTTTGCCGCTGCCACAATGTCCTTATACTCAGAAGCGCCGCGCCAACTGGCATTGGCCGGCTCGCGGAAGGCCCTCCCATACATGATTCCGAGACGGTAGTTCACAGAAAGCACTACATAGCCAAGGCTGGCGAGATACTGATTCATGGCATAGGCATTGTGGTAGTAGTACATGTAATGAAAGCCCAGCAGCATTTGACGCACTGGACCACCGTGCATGAAGATGAGTGCCGGGCCGGATCCGCTCTTTTCATTGGGGACAAATAGCTGGCCATGAATATCGAATCCGTCCTCACTCTTGAAGACCACCTGCTTTGGAATAATCAACTGTTTTGAGGGAAAGTCAGCCGGTAATGAGGCGGATGCCAGCATTGTCCTGCCTTGCGCGGTGATTCTGTACGGCATTGCGGGGCTGGTTGCGCTCGATC
>QIAS01000131.1:11958-12526 GCA_003225615.1 Acidobacteriota bacterium
CGCCTGTTTCCACCGGACTCCATTCGATAGTCGCCCCTTTAGTGACGGGCTGAGGCGTTCCTCCCTCCAGCGGCACCCGCCAAACGTGGCGGCGGTCGATGTCATCCTGGTTGGATGTGTAGATAACCGTACGGTAATCGGCACTGAGGACGGCATCTTCCACATCAAATTGCCCCGGCGTCAGCAGCACGGGCGCGCCTCCGGCAGCAGGCATGGAATACAAGTGGTTTCGTCCATCCTGCTCGGAGGCAAACAGAATTCGATCATTCGTGCCGTATTTGAAAGAGCCATTCGCGGTCAGTTCGGGGAATGAATCGTTGGGCTGAGTGCCACTGTGCCAGATTTGGCTGGCCTCGCCAGTCTTGGCATCAGCAATCCAGATGGCCCAGGGAATTGTCCGAACCGGGATCAATGGTAGTTTTTGCTCAACGCCAGGTGTGCGAATAAATATGATTCGTCTTCCATCCAAAGACCAACGGGGCAGGATGTCGCGATCCGTAGCAGGTGCAAGATAATGAACGCTATCCTTTCCGAACTCGTAGACAGCTATAAAGCTGTGGTCGTTACG
>QIAS01000551.1:0-200 GCA_003225615.1 Acidobacteriota bacterium
CAATCGTAGTTCTTGATCGTCACCCCAGCAAATTGCGGCTGCTCGAGCGCGGATACAGGATCAGCGCCGAGACTGATCTACAACGTGCCTTGGCTCAGGCTGGCCTGCTGATCCTTGCGGTCAGACCGGAGTCTGTGGCCGACCTGGTTTCTGAGATTGCGAATGTTGAACGGAAATTCCTGGCCGTAAGCCTCGCCGCC
>QIAS01000551.1:387-2760 GCA_003225615.1 Acidobacteriota bacterium
ACATTCACCGTCACCTACTCCACAAGTCACGGCTACCACGCCCTCAAGACCTTGGCCGAAGCAGCGGTCAAGCTCGGATTGGACCGCAAAACTGCGTTTCTTGCGGCCGCTCACGCGCTTGCCGACGCAATTCTCTCTTGGCGTGAAGGGAGCACACCTCTCAACGACCTGCTGGAGGAAGCCGCGACTCCGGGAGGCATCGCAGCCTCTGTTATGGATGGGATGAACTCGGCGGGTTATGTACCGGCGGTCCAGCGTGGATTACAGGCGGGCCTGAGTCGCGCGAAAACGAACGCAAAATCGTAACCCTATTCCCCGTGTTGCCGCGGGAAAAGCCTGCCCACCAGCCGGACAAGCCGGATAGCGCGATATGCAGGAAACAGCGGCGCTGGCAGCCGAACTGCCGACCATTCTCCAACACTGGGTGTGAAAACCAGCCGTGAAAGGAATCTCCATTTGTCGGCAGCGCGCTCTCGCAACCGCAACATCAGCCGAAAGTAATCGCTTGATTCCGGATGCGGCGGATGGCCTTGCGAAAGAGTTTCCTGGATATAGCTACCGAGAACTTCAACCCGCCGGTCATTACGTATGTATTCGCTCCAGCAATGCGGTAAAGGCGCTTCTAACATTTGACGAACCAGCCAGAAGCTCACGCCGACAATGCGTGCGATCCCGAGTTCCCGCGCGCGCTGCAGCGCTGATTCGTAGTTGATCGTCTGGGTCGAAATCGTTGCGGCGATGTCGCAGAGATAGGAAAGCCTGGCCCATGCGTGCTTGGCAGCATGCGCACCCAGCACATGGAGGAGATCCTCGGGCGAGAGGGTGGAAATCGCCTTACCCGCCAGAACAGTGCGCGATGACCTCTCGAACAAATCCGGTAAGCTGAACTCTACTGAATAAAAGCGCGGCAAAATACGCCATTGCAGCTCGAGAATGTTCGGGCCCGCAGGGCCGTCAAACGAGCGCTCGTATCCGGAGGCGAGGTACGCACGTTCTTCGGCTTCGGTCATTTCTGGGGATGGTAGGTGGCCGAGTCGGGCGACAGCCGCGGTGGCTCCCGCCAGATCGGCCGCATCAATGAGGATGTCCAGATCGGAAAATTGCCGTAACGCAACCTCCCCGTAGACTTCTTGCGCCAGCAGCGGCCCCTTATAAGGCATGGCCGCTATTGATTGGGAATCCAGGCACTCCAAAACGCGTAGCAATTCATAGGTGAACCGCAAGTTCTTTTGCGCGTTGCGCCTATAAACGAGTGCCAGATGTTCAAGGACCTGTGCCGGCACGCTGCCCGCGACGTCGCCGAGATTTCGATGGAGCAGCGGCAGCACGTCGTGCTGCTCAGCCAGTTCGATCAGTCCGGACCAGTCAACGGCTGTTTGAAAGAGCAACTGTTTTCGGCGTGACCGATGTTCCTCCCCTGATCTACAACAGGCGAGAAGCAAGTCAAAGGGAGATACCGCGGCAGGTTTATTAAACGAATTCCCTCTTGCATTGGCGGCCGGCGCCGAAATGACTGACATAAGAATTGAATTTCAGCGCCATATTATCAGCGCAAACGTTCGCTGCGATTACTAGTAAGGGCCCATCTCTGAAAACACATAGATTTCAATCCAGTTGCTGTAATAGAAAGGCTCCAGAGACAATTTTGAACGGCACAGCGCGTTGTTACGGCGACTTATGAATTCGGTCGTACTGGAATCCGTGAGCAAGGTATTTCGCCACCGGCCTGCGCTGTTTAACTGGCTGGGCAGAGAACGCCGGGGGGAAACCCGCGCGCTGGACGTGGTTTCGCTCAGCGTTCCCGCAGGACGCGTGCTGGTGCTACAGACGAGCATCCTAAAGCTCGTTTCAACCATGCTGCTGCCTGATTCGGGACGGGTCCTGGTCGAAGGCGCCGACACGCTCAGAGAAGGCCACCGCGTCCGAAAGCACGTGGGCTTTGCCGTGGCAAGCGAGCGATCATTCTTTCCACGCCTTTCCGCCAGAGAAAATCTGAACTTCTTCGCGGCGCTGGATGACGTGCCCCGAAAACTTCGAGGCGAGAAAATCGATGAAGTTCTTGCCCAGACCGGGCTCCTTGAAGCCGCCGATACATTGGTGATGAAATTTTCCAGCGGCATGTATCAGAGGCTCGGGATTGCGCGGGCACTGATCAAAGAACCTTCCATTCTCTTGCTCGATGAGCCGACTCGCAGCCTGGATCCCGTTTCGGCTACCCATTTCTGGCATCTGGTGCGGGGTTTGTCAGAGCGCGCTGCGACTGTGATGCTTGCGACCCATAGTTTCACCGAAGCAGTCGCCGTGGGTCACTTCGTCGCGGTTCTATACCAGGGCAGTTTGGTGGGATGTGGACCGCTTTCCTCCTACACCACG
>QIAS01000545.1:0-1821 GCA_003225615.1 Acidobacteriota bacterium
GAGGATCCACGCTTTACGGAACTCCTCTATCCCGACCCAGGATCCGAACTGGTGCCAGCTTCGGGCACTCCCGAAGACATCCAGTAGGACACCATGAGCCCCAAGCCAGACGCGCAGGGCACACGCGGCACACCACTGCGAAGCGGCCCTTTGCGGGTAGTCGCCATCGGCGGCGGAACGGGACTCTCTACTCTGCTCAAGGGCCTCAAGCGCTATGTGCCCGCCCCTGCCGATCCGCTGTTCTCTTCCCCATCGAAAACGCTGATCGGCGAACTCTCGGCCGTGGTCACCGTCAGTGACGACGGCGGCTCCAGCGGACGCCTGCGCAAAGAGTTCAACATGCTTCCCCCGGGCGACATCCGCAACTGCATTGTCGCGCTTTCGGAAGATGAGGCCCTGTTGTCCAAGCTCTTCCAGCATCGCTTCAGCAAGGGCTCCGGACTCGAAGGCCACAGCTTCGGCAACCTGTTCCTGGCGGCCCTCACCTCCATCACCAGCGACTTCGCCGAAGCTGTCCGCCAATCCGCCGAGATCCTGCTCACCCGCGGACACATCTTCCCTGCCACCACGTCCAATGTGGAACTCGAGGCCATCATGGAGGATGGCTCCCGTGTGCGCGGCGAAACCAGGATCACCGCCAGCAAAGGTCGCATCAAAGAACTGGTGCTGGTCCCGCCGGATGTAGAACCCATGCCACAAACCCTGGCCGCAATCGCCTCCGCCGACCTGATCAGCATCGGCCCCGGCTCGCTCTTCACCAGCCTCATCCCCAACCTGCTGGTACACGGGATTGCTCAAGCTATTGTTGAAAGCCCAGCCACTAAGGTCTTCATCTGCAATCTCATGACGCAGGCCAATGAAAGCCTTAGCCTCACTGCCGCCGACCACATTCGCGCCCTCGACCAGCACGCTGGCGGACGCATCTTCGATTACGCCCTCATCAACCGCATGCCGGCATCGCCGGAGATGAAAGCCAAGTACGCCCTGGAAGGCGCCTCGCAGATTGTGAACGACCTCGACGCCATCGAGGCCATGGGCGTCATTCCCGTTCTCGGTGACTACCTCCTCGACGACAAGGGCGTCGCTCGTCACAATTACGAGCGCGTCGCGCAGGACTTGCTCGAACTCGCGGTGCAGTCGCGAGACACCGAAACCAGCCGGCCTCCCGCGACCAGCCGCCACTAGGATGGATGTCCCATGCCGGCTCGCCCCTTGCTATATTGACGGCAATGCCAAAAACGAAGACGAAGACGAAAGCGAAATCCAGCAGTCCTGCTCAAGCACCCACCTTCGCCATCGCCATCATGGCCGCCGGCAAAGGCACACGCCTGAAATCGAAGCACCCTAAAGTACTGCATGAAGTCGGCGGGAAGCCGCTCCTCGCGCATGTGATCGCGGCGGCGACACGCGTCGTGCCCCCGAAAGATATCTACGCCATCATCGGCCACGAAGCCGACCGTGTTCGCGAGGCCGTCGCCTCCACCGGCGTGAACTTCGTCCTCCAGGCCGAGCAGCGCGGCACCGGACACGCCATCATGACCGCCCGCAACGTTCTGAAACCCTACGACATGGTCCTCGTACTCTCCGGAGACGCGCCCCTCATCTCGCCGCAGACCATCGAAGCCATGCGCGACTTCCACCTCGCCAAGCGTGCTGCCATGACAATTCTCAGCGCTCGCCTTGAAGATCCCACCGGCTACGGACGCATCGTACGCCGCGCGCCGGGCAGCGACGACGCTGAAGCCATCGTCGAGCAGAAGTCACTGGAGAAGGAACAGCAGAAGATTAAGGAGATCAACTCCGGCATCTACGCCTTCGCCA
>QIAS01000545.1:1985-5449 GCA_003225615.1 Acidobacteriota bacterium
CTGATGGCCGCCGGCGCGACCATCTACTATCCTTCCACCTGCGTGATTGACGGCGCCGTGGAAATTGGTCCCGATACCATCATCGAACCCTTCGTCCAACTGCTGGGCACAACACGCATCGGGAGTGATTGCCGCATTCGTTCTTACAGCGTGATCACCGACTCGGAGATTGGCGACGGCGTTACGGTCCGCCATGGCACAGTGATGGATCAGGCGCGCATCGCGAACCACGCCATCATCGGCCCGTACTCCCATTTGCGCCCCGGCAGCGACATCGGCGAAGGCGCCCACGTTGGCAACTTCGTCGAGACCAAGAAGATCAAGCTGGGCAAAGGCTCCAAGGCCAACCACCTCACCTACTTGGGCGACGCCGAGATCGGCGCGGGCGTGAACGTAGGTGCGGGCACCATCACCTGCAACTACGACGGCGTGAACAAGCACAAGACTACGATCGAAGACGGTGTCTTCGTGGGCAGCGACGCCACGCTGGTCGCGCCCGTGACAATCGGCAAGAACGCTTACGTCGCGGCGGCGTCTTGTGGTCAGAATAGAACAGGTCTTCACCCAAGTGCCGTTGGAATCTTTCCAGCGATCCCAAAGTCCAGCGAATGCGAACAACGCTCCATCATTGACTTCGAAACAAAACGGCTGCTTGGACATCCCCCTTCGCTGCCACTCGTAGAAAGCGTCTGCGGGAATCAAGCACCGGCGAGACTTCAATGCATCACGAAAAGCGGGTTTCGTGAAGGCCGTCTCCGACCGTGCATTGATCATGCTTGCGGCCATCGTTGCATGGGCAACGAGCTTGGCCGAACGGAGCAAGAAGGAGATTGTCGGGTTAACTGCGGACGAAGTACGGTGGTTTACGCCGCCTTACTACAACGACGGAAGACAACGAGCGCGGCTGTTCGGTGACTCCAGCGAAGGCGCCACCTGGATCGATCGAGTGAAAATACCTGTCGGTGCGCGTGTCCTCGCGCATACGCACCCGCGAGACGAACTGGTTACGGTGATCGAAGGCACTTGGTATCTGGCCGAGGGAGCGAAATTCGACGCAGCGAAGCTAAAGGGATACCCGGCGGGTAGCTTCATCATCATTCCGGCCGGCACCCCTCATTTTGTCGCAGCGAAGGAAGGCACCGTCGTCGTTCAGTTGAGCGGTATCGGAAAATTCCAAACTGACTACCTGGAGAAATAGTGGCCTATGCAAATTCAGCGTCGTGTCGTCGAGACTTTCAACGACTCCTCAGCCGAGGAATCCCACTCCTTCGCTCTACTCAATGCCCACCCTCCCGCGGGCCCTTAAAAGCAAATCGGAAGATGCTTTACCACACTACGGTAGCGTGAAAGCCACCACCGCATCTCCGACAGGGTTAGGCGGAAAATTCGCCCGATCCGGGAAGTTACCGCCAAAGTCGTTCACGATAAATTCCTTTCCATTGACCACGTAGGCTACTGGCGCGCCCTCTGCACCGCCGCCATCCTTTATGGTCGTGCCATCAAATGTGAACAGAATTTTCCCGGTCGCGGCATCTACTGCATGGAATCTACCGTTACCCTCACCGAAGAACATCAGGTCCCCAGCGATTAGAACTCCGGATTTTCCTGGCTGATCTACCTTGATCTTCCAGACAATTTTCCCTGTGGTGGTGTCGGTAGCACCATACAAGCCAAAGTTAGTGACCCCTTCTTTTGGCGTCAGCTCGTCGAAGGTTGACCCCAGGAAAAGACCCCCGGCATTGGGGCCCTGGTTGTTCAAAAAGGTCTTGAACGTGGTTCCGTAGTACACGAACTTCGTCCGCGGACTATATCCTTGTGCAATGCCTTCGCAGCCTCCGTCATCGCCAGGGACGATCAGGAATTCCTGTTCCGCAGGCGGGGTCCACTGGGGGGCCAATTTGAGTCCGGATGGTAGTTTGCTGTGGTCGATAGTTCCCGGCAGGAATTTAAGAGGTGTGAGTGGCTCGACCGACGAAACCGGCTGGGTCGGAGAGGCAAATTGCCAAGCCGGCTGGGTCGGGACCTTTACTTCCTTGACCGGGAAAATCGGGGTCCCGGTACGCCGATCCAGAATGTAGTAGTTTCCGTTCTTGCTGCAATGCCCCAGGGCTGGAATCGTCTCCTTACTTTTTTCGCCTTTCGAAAACGGGAACAGCACGGTTGTCATTGTGCTGTCGTAGTCCCATAGATCGTGGTGGGTCTCCTGGAACGACCAGCGTACTTTGCCCGTAGCCAGGTCGAGGGCGACCGCCGAGGAGGAAAAGAGATTGTTGCCCTTGCGCAGGTGTCCGTTGATGTCGGGAGCAGCGTTTCCAGTACCGAAGAACACCAGTCCCAATTTCTCATCAATCGAGGGCGTCTGCCATGCCATGGCGCCGCCTTGCTTCCAGGAATTTCCCGCCCAGGTGGTGGGCTCGGTGGTCAAGAACCGCCAGGCTATGCTGCCGCTATCCGTATGGAGAGCGATCACCTGCCCTTGCACTTGGTACTCGCCACCAGATAGTGCAACGATCACTAGTCCCTTTGCAAACTGGGGCGCCATATTGATAGCTACCCGGCTGCGAAAGTCTGCCACGGTGGTCTTCCAAAGTACCGCACCCGTGTTCGCATTCAACGCGACCACCACATCATCGAGGCGGCCATAGATGACCTTCCCGGTTCCAGGCGTATCTCCCGGGACAAACACGACCCCACGGTTATTACGCCCACAGCAAACCTTGATTTCGTCCAAGGACGGCATTTCCCCCGGCATTTCAAGCGGCTTGTAAGACCACTTCAACTCACCCGTGGCTGCGTTCAGGGCGAAAACATCATCGTGCCCGTCGGTGATGTACAACATGCCATTAACGGCGATTGGCGAAGTCTCTAGTTCGGCCTTCTCGTCCAGTACCTTGGTATGAAATACCCATGCCACCTTGAGATTCGCAACGTTAGCGGGATTGATTTGGTCGACGTCTTGAAAGCGCGTGTTGGCCAAGTCATTGCCATAATGCAGCCAGTTCACCGTTGTCCGATTACTTCCCGTGGCCGCTGGTCGCGCCATTAGAAACCGAACCCCGGCCAGCAGGCCCACAATTACGAGCAGAAACACACTGCTTCCAAGAAAAAGTGTTCGCGCTTTCATGCTGACAACTCCTCCCGCAGTCTTTTTGCAGGAAGCCGAGTGCGGGTAAGCTCGGTGTTTGGCGGGTTAACGTTGCCTGGTGACGATGATCTGCTAAGCGGTGAGTTCGACCTACCTCGCAGGCGTGGACCGGAGAAAGGACAAATTTCCCCATGCCATTCAGCCTACAGCCGACTAATTATCACCATGCGGAAAAATAGCAATACAGTCGAGAGTGTATTAACCGGGAAGTCATCCACTGCCCGAATAAAAAGTCCGGCGGGTGGGTCACGTTTGCGTTTCAAAGATGGGAAATTAGGGCACGCGAAAATCTGTCAAGTCCCTCTTTCTGTTGAATTGT
>QIAS01000546.1:0-1457 GCA_003225615.1 Acidobacteriota bacterium
TCCAGAGTTCTCCGGGAAACTCCAAAGTTGCGGTTCTGGCGATCGAGAATGCCCGCCATGCGGTCACGGCGCGCTGGATCATAACGCGGCAGAGAGCCTTCATCCTTAAACCATTGCTTGAAGTCAGGTGGGCGGGGATAAAATTGCCGGACTTTTGGAAAATCGTACAGAAAATCGGTGAATAATCGGGTGGTGTGCGGGATTTGGCTGAACGGCAAACACTGCACCTTCACCGGCGCTTCTCCTGACATTGCTGGTCGGTCAACCACATCTTCAGTGCCAATCATCATATGCTAGAGACGTGCAGAGTTATCAGATGTCATAAGGGGATCTCGGTTGCAAAGAGTTGTTGCAATCAGAGTTAACTCTCACAAACCGGGACGGAAGAATCTAAGGTTGCAGGCGGGATTCGGAGGAGGATTTATGCGGAAAACAGGCACTACATTGCTGCTATTCATCATATTGGCGACCGTTGCGCTTGCCCAGGGGCCGCACCGGTTCCAGCCCGGGTTTAATCTGTTTTCCAAACAACAGGATGTGCAACTGGGGCAGGAAGCGGCAGCGCAGGTGCGCAAACAGATGACGGTGATTCATGATCCCGTGCTCACGAATTACGTGAACCAGGTAGGCAAGCGCCTGGCCAGCGCTCCGGAAGCACGCCAGAGCGGTTTCCCCTTCACTTTCGAGGTGGTCGCCGATCCCAGCATCAACGCCTTCGCTCTTCCGGGAGGGCCAATGTTCATCAACACTGGTTTGCTTAAGGCCGTAGATAGCGAAGCCCAACTGGCAGGCGTGATGGGACATGAAATGTCGCACGTGATTTTGCGTCATGGGACGAACCAGGCCACCAAGGCAAAGATGATTGAACTCCCGGCTGTGCTTGCTGGACAGGTGGCAGGCGGCAGCATGATGGGCAAACTCGCACAAGCCGGCATCGGTCTCGGCGCCAACAGCGTACTGCTGAAATTTTCCCGCTCGGCTGAGAGCCAGGCCGATTTAACCGGCTCTCACATTATGGCCGAATCAGGCTACAACCCGATGGAGATGGCGCGCTTCTTTGAGAAACTTTCGGCCCAGGGCGGCGGGCGCACCATTCAGTTCATGTCGGACCATCCCAACCCCGGCAATCGGGAACGCGCCATTGAACAGGAAGCTGCGAGCCTGCCTCACCGCAATTATGGGTTTCAAACCGGGGAATTTCCGCGTATGAAGCAGGCGGTGGCCGGCATTCACGAGCCTCCGCCACGCAAAGCGCAGCAATAATTCAGGCCGGAGGCTTCAGCTTGTCCGCGCTACGCGTCGAACGAATTGCTTTCGTGTAGCCTTTGGGCTTTTTCTTCACCTCCGTCAAGTGGCTCGGCTTCACCCGCCGCGGGCCCAGAAAATCTTCTTTCAGCCCGGGCGGCGGCGCCAGGATCGCCCGCTGTTTGATGCGCTGCAGCGCCTCCACAGGAAAT
>QIAS01000546.1:1470-3236 GCA_003225615.1 Acidobacteriota bacterium
GTTCCTCCCAATGCGTGAAGAAACCATGCCGCTTGCGATGATTCACGATGCGGTAAGCCAGGTTCTTGGCAATCCCGGGAAGCTGGGTTAGTTCTTTCGGGGAAGCTGCGTTGATGTTGATCTTTTCCAGATTCTCTGCATTGGCCATAATGTCCTTGGATGGGGAAAGCGTGCGGAGGGTAGCCAAATGTGGCTGTGGTTCAGGCCACCACCTTGGTGCTTTCCAGCGGCAAGAGCATCTAATAAGAAGTTTGACTTCCATCCAGTTCCTACCTAGATTGGAAGTGGCTCTTTAAATGGCCATCCCACCAGTGGGGGCGTCACGGCTTCGACGGAGATGCTTGCGGCCAAGAGGCATGCCGGGGTGCACACACCCGTAATCGCGTGCAAAACAACAATTGCCAATCAACAGATGGCATACGCTGCTTAATTAGTTAAGTAGCCGTCCTCCGCGGCTTCGCCCGTGGGCTGCGAGCGGACGTCACACAGCGGGCTGGTCTTCCCGGCTACGTCTGGGCCGGGAAGGCGAGATCTTCAGGCTAGCAGCATCGGTTTCTTGTCCGTTCTGAGCCGAGGCTGCGAACGTCCCAGGGTAATGCCTGGGGCATGAACTGGACTACGCATGTAGGCTCTTGACCAGTAACATTTTCGGACGCGGGTTCAACTCCCGCCGCCTCCACCATTACTGACCACTACGGTAACAATTTATTGCTCCGGCGCGGGACCTCAGTTTTTCTGCCCCGAACGCTGCTGGCGAACACATTAGCGTGCAACACTGCAGTTCTGGGTTTGCACCGCCGGCAAAATCCGGGTGACAAACGACTGGTCCGATGGCGGCTCGCTGAGGATGGTCCAACCTGTGAACACAATGATTAGATCCTTCTCCGGAAATACCATCAGGCGTTGTCCGCCGAACCCTCTGGCCATCCAGACGTACCGCGCACCATCGGCCTGCGGGAGCAGCCACCATTTGAAGCCGTATTTGAAGCCTTCCTCGGCAATGATGAATGGCGTCACCGACTGTTTCACCCAATCCTTCGACACGATTTGTTTGCCGTCCCACATACCGTCGTGTAAATAAAGGTATCCGACCTTAGCGAGGTCTGAGCCATTCAGGAACAGGCCGCCCTCGGTGTCGACGACTCCCAAGGGGCTGCGCTTCCAGAAATGATCCATTCCCAGCGGAGTGAACAAATATTTCTCGCCATACCTCTCGATGTCCTGGCCGGTCTCTTTCTGAAAGATGTAGGCGAGTAGTTCCGACACGCCGCTGCTGTAATTGAAGACCTTCCCTGGTTCCTTGGCCATCGGCCGGTCTATAACGTACTGCACCCAATCTTCAGCCCCTTCCATCACACTGGCGTCGTTCCTGGGATCGTCATAGGCGACCTCTTCGTTCCAGTCGAGTCCTGTTGTCATGGTCAGAACATGCCGCAAAATAATTCGGCGCTTTCGCTCATCTACGTTTTGCCCGGTCGTAGCGTCGAAGTACTGAAGCAGCGGCGTATCCAGATTTGCCTTGAAATCGCCGCGTGTGATCGCGATGCCCAGTATGACCGAGCTCACCGTCTTGCTCACCGACTGCATGCTGTGCAGATCGCTACCGTTGAAATAGGGGTGCCATGCCGGGTCAAAGTAGTTGTACCATCCGGTCAGATGGGCGTTCAGGGGTCCGCGAGTCTTCGCCTCTTTTCCGTAAATTTGTGCGTAGTCGTGGGGATACTTGCGCTCGTAAACCTCTTTCCCGCAGCGGAACACTTGAAAGC
>QIAS01000132.1:0-6295 GCA_003225615.1 Acidobacteriota bacterium
TGATTTGTTCGTTACCAATACCGAGCGTTTGCAGCAGGGAATTGAGCGCAATGTTGCCAATTCTATTCTGATCAAGGTCAACCAGATTGGCACGGTCAGCGAGACTTTGGATGCTATCGATCTGGCGCGGCGCAACGGGTATACCTCGGTGATCTCGCATCGTTCGGGGGAGACAGAGGACACTTTCATTGCGGATCTGGCGGTGGCGACCGGTGCGGGACAGATCAAGACTGGATCAGCGTCGCGCACGGACCGCGTTGCCAAGTACAACCAGTTACTGCGCGTTGAAGAGGAGTTGGGCGAGTCGGCGCAGTTTTTGGGTTTGAAGGCGCTGAACTACAAGGGTACCGAGTAGGGACGATTTTTTCATGGATGCGGAGTCATTATTCAGGGAAAGCCGGCAGCGGGCGTTTGAGGCGCCTGCGGATCCACGGATCAAGATATGGCACTACATGGATTTCACACGGCTGGTGAATATGCTGGAAGAGCGGGGGCTGTTCTTCCGGCGGGCGGATTCGTTTGCCGACCGGTTCGAAGGGACTATTTCGCAGCCGGTGCATGATTTCCTGCAGCAGGGGCGGGAGCGGATCACTCCGGAGCAATATGCGGAGATGGTGCGCAAGGTGCGGGCATCCAGCTTCGTGAATTGCTGGCATATGAATGAGTCGGAATCGGCAGCGATGTGGAAGTTATTTTCTTCTTCCACAGCGCAATCCATATGCATTCAGTCTACCTATGCTCGCCTGCGCGAGGTCCTTCCGGAGGACGTCCATCTGGGGACGGTGAAGTACATCTCTTATGATCGGGATGAAATTCCATTTAATGATTTCTGGTGGCCTCTGCTGCATAAGCGGAAGTCATTTGAATACGAACGGGAGCTCCGGGCGGTGTGGAGCGATATGGAAGCGCTGCGCGGCGATGGCGGCGCACGGCGAGCCGGCGTTTGGAAGCAGGTCGATTTGCAGCGCTTGATTGAAGGCGTTTACGTCTCGGCGGAGGCTGATCGCTGGTTTCTGAAATTGGTCAGGAAAGTGTTGCGGCGGTATGACACGGAGTTGGAGGTTCGGCAGTCTGATCTAGCCGACGAACCGTTGTTTGATTAAAAAGAATGGAGACTGATGTCATGAAAGTTCGTTTGCTGATTGCTGCCTGCCTCGCGTTCGTCACCGGCGCTGCTTTGGCGCAGCAGGCCCCAACTTCGGATGCGCCCGCCACCAAAGAAGACATCCTGAAGCTTTTCGACGTCATGCACAATCGGGATGAAGTGCAGAAAGTTCTCGAGCAGGTGGTGCAACAGATGCAAACCATGAACCGGGAGCAGATGAAGAAACGCAATCCCTCGATTACCAATGAAGAACTAGCGCGGATGGATCGGGATTCGCAGGAGATATTCAAGAATTTTCCCATCGACGAGATGATGAATGACATGATTCCGGTGTATGCGCGGCATCTCACCAAATCTGACGTCGATGCCATGATCAGCTTCTATTCCTCGCCCACTGGCCAAAAGTTGCTGCGCGAAATGCCGACCATCATGAGCGAGAGCATACAGGCGGCTTATCCCCACATGCAGGCCCGGCTTGATGAAATCCTGAAACGGATGGACGAGAGAAATAGTCCGGGGACCCATAAGAAGGCTCCCGTGAACAGGCCGCCAGTTCAAAAGGACTAGGAAATATTCACACGCGAACTTGTATGCCGCTCGTCATGCGGCGACCGCGCGAGACTGAACCGCGAAATTAAGAAACCAGGAGCGACATGCGTCCTAAACCGCTTGTTTTGGTCATTCTTGATGGTTGGGGTTACCGGGCTGAGACCAAGGCCAATGCCATCGCGCTGGCGCGAAAGCCTGTTTACGATCGGCTGCTGCGGGAGTATCCCAATACTTTGATTCATACGAGTGGACGCTACGTGGGTTTGCCGGACGGGCAGATGGGGAACAGCGAGGTAGGCCACCTCAATATTGGGGCGGGTCGCATTGTGATGATGGACAGCACGCGCATCCAGGTGATGATTCAAAATGGGGAATTGCTCTCGAATCCAGTGTTGCTGGAGGCGATGAAAAATGCGCGCTCAGGCGGACGCAAGCTGCACCTCTTCGGGTTGCTCTCGGATGGGGGGGTGCACTCGTATCAATCGCATCTTTACGCGCTGCTGAAGATGGCGAAGCAGAACGGGGTGGACCGCGTCTTCGTGCATGCTTTTATGGATGGGCGCGACACGCTGCCGACCAGCGGGGTTGGGTACATGCAGCAACTGCAGCAGAAGATGCGTGAATTCAACGCGGGTAAGGTTGCGTCGGTGAGCGGACGGTACTACGCCATGGATCGCGATCGGCGTTGGGAGCGGATTGCGAAGGCTTTTAACGCCATGGTGTTTGGTGACGGAGAAGCCGGCAAGTACGTGGATCCGGTGCAAGGGATTAAGGAGTCCTATAACCGGGACGTAACTGACGAGTTCATCGTGCCGTTTGTGTGCGTGGACAATCGCGGGGAGCCGGTCGCGACGATTCGCGATGATGATTCGTGCATCTGTTTCAACTTTCGGGCGGATCGGGTACGGCAGATTACGCGGGCGCTGGCGCGCAACAGTGGGCTGAATCCGGAGGGTGGTAGGGACCTGCCTGGGGCCGAGGATCTCGATGCGGTGATTTCGCGCGAGCGCGTTCCTAAGAACTTGCATTATGTTTGCATGACTCGCTACGACAAAAAGTTCACCTTGCCGGTGGTGGTTCCGCCGGAGTCTCTGGAAAACATCCTGGCGAATGTAATGGCGAATCTGAAGCTGCGGAATTTGCGGGTGGCGGAGACGGAGAAGTATGCGCATGTCACGTATTTCTTTAATGGGGGGGTGGAGCAGCCTTTTCCGGGGGAGGATCGGGTGCTGGTTCCGTCGCCAAAAGTCCCGACTTACGACTTGAAGCCGGAGATGAGCGCTGCGGGGATCGCCGAGGCTGTGGTCAAGGCTGTCGAAGGTGGGACTTTCGATGTGCTCATTGTGAACTTTGCCAATGCGGATATGGTGGGGCACTCGGGGAAAATTGAGCCGACGGTTAAAGCGGTGGAGACGGTGGACGCTTGTTTGGGCGAGATTGAGAAGGCGGTGCGGCGGAAAGGTGGAGCTCTGCTCATTACTGCTGATCACGGGAATGCGGAGATGATGATTGATCCCGCGACAGGTGGGCCGCATACCGCGCATACCACGAATCCGGTGCCGTTTATTTTGGTGGCAGAAAACAATAAGCAGTTCACGCTGAGACCGGATGGGTCTTTGCGTGACATCTCCCCCACCGTTTTGGGAATGTTGGGAATTCCTGAGCCTAAGGAAATGACTGGTCACGATTTGAGACTTCCGAAAACCGTGTAAATCAAAATCATTAACCACAGAGGACACGAAGACCCACGAAGGGAAGCACTTCGTGGCGCTAGCCAATACAGGCCGTCAATTACGCGATCACTCCTCTCATGAAAGTTCTGATCGTTCTTCATCACCGGTTCGATCTGTGGAATGCGCCGGCGTGGTTTGCTGAACGGTTGCGCAAGGAGTTTCCGCGGATCGAAGTGGTTCACCTATCCAACTATGACGGGGTGGAGGAGCAAATTGGCGACGCCGAGATTTGCGTCGCCTGGTCGCTTCGCCCGCAGCAGTTCAGTCAGGCGAAGAAGCTGCGGTGGATACATTCTCCGGCAGCGGCGGTGCATCAGTTAATGTTTCCCGATTTAGTGAATAGCGACGTTGTTATAACCAATGCGCGGGAGGTCCATGGGCCGGTGGTGGCGGAGCATGTCATTGCCCTGATTTTTGCTTTAGCGAAGAAAATTCCGCAGGCGGTCCGGTTGCAGCAGCGGCGGGTATGGGGGCAGCAGCAAATCTGGGAGGGGCCTCCGCGGCCTCGGGAAGTCAGCGGGGCTACCCTCGGGCTCATCGGATTCGGCAGCATTGGGCGGGAAGTCGCTAGGCGGGCTGTGGCGTTGGGTATTCGGGTGATTGTTTTGCGGGAGCACCCAGAGCATGGTGGGGCTGGCGTGGCGGCGGTGTTGGGGCCAGGGCAGTTAGATGAATTGCTCTCGCAGGCGGACTATGTAGTTTTGGCAGCACCAGTCACGCCGCAGACGAGGGGTCTGATCACTGCGGCTCGGCTGGCGAAGATGAAGCAGGATTCTTATCTCATCAATGTCGGTCGGGGGCCCCTGGTGGATGAGGCTGCGCTGGTTTCGGCGCTGAAGGAGAACAGGATTGCCGGGGCGGCGTTGGATGTTTTTTCGGAGGAACCTCTTCCCGCTGAATCGCCGCTGTGGGATCTCGAGAACCTGCTGATTACTCCGCATACGGCCGGGCTGACGGAGAAGCTGTGGGGGCGGCACTATGCACTTTTCTCGGAGAACCTGCGGCGCTATTTGGGGCATGAGCCGTTGCTTGGGTTGGTAGATAAGCAAAGAGGCTATTGATTCCCCAACTACCTTAGCGGCTAAAGCGGAAAGAAAGAAAGGACATTACCTGCAGCGCTGCGCTGCGCCATCCACCCTCAAATTCACCACCTCAAAAATCATTCATAAGTCAGTTCTAAATAAAGACTAATCTCGGCATCGCAGCGCCCTATGACGCTCTCAGCTCGCTTGATAACCTCCGTTATATACGTTTGATGACTAACGAAATGGGCAATTACACCTTGGTAACTGGAGGGATGGCCCGGGTGGCGCGAAAATAGAGGCTCCCATGAGTGAAGATCAACAGAAGAGCGCAATCATACCTGGAGTTGTGTCATCGGCTTGGCAACGTGGGCGGAAACAGGCAGCGCGGATCCCGACCAAGATTTGGATCGTCTTGTGGATGTTCTTGATCGCGGCCGTGTTGATGGCTTTGCACACGGCATTTTCCGACAAGAGCGCCAGCCTGCGGTTGAAAGTGCAACACGGGTTCCGCAGCGCGCAGATGACGGTATGGGTGGATGGTGAGCAGGCGTATACCGGGAAACTGACAGGTTCCCCGAAGAAAAAGTTCGGTGTCCTTCCCACTGATTCAGTGCAGGGCAATACGTCTCAAGTCGTGCCGCTTTCCTCCGGCAAGCACGTGATTCGCGTGCAGGTAGTGGCCGCGGACGGGTCGGAACAGGAAGACAGCAGCTCGGGCGACTTCGTGCGCAATGGCGAAAGAATCCTGGCGGTGGCGGCCCGGCGTGGCAGCGTGTTCCTTACGTGGCAAGGTGACAATACGGCTTTGACGGAGGCTTCCAACACTGCCTGGCTCGGGCGATACGCCAGCACCTTGTTCTTGACCATGGCGGGTTCTATCATCTCGGCGCTGTCTGGATTCGCTATCCGGGAACTACCGGGACACATCCGGGCCCGGCAGGTGGAAGCTCCGAAGGTGGAATCGGCGGCGGCGGGTCAGTAGGGGGGAGGACCGGCTCCCGGCTTTGGCTCCAGGCTTTCGGCTCTAGGCTTCGGACTTCTGGCTTTAACTTTCCCGCTGAGTTCGGGTTATTCCATCCTCGTTTATTTATCCGGCTAGTAACGCGTCTGTGGGACGAGCGGCTGGGATTGTCTTTACTGGGAGCGTTGCCTTTACCGTGGTGCCCTTGGGCGTGTGGGCGATTTCCAGTTGGCCTCCTAGTTGACGAACTCTTTCGCGCATTCCTCGAATGCCTACTCCGAGCAGTTCGGGAGCTTGGCTGACTGTGCGAATCGCGTCGGGCAGTGTGGGCTGCCCGCAATCTTTTATCTCGAGAACTACCCGGTGGCCCTCAAGCACCATGCGAACGCTGGCGGTGGCGCTGCCAGAGTGACGATGCACGTTGCTCAAGCTCTCTTGCAAAATGCGGAAGAGTGCGATTTCGACGTCTTCCGGCATGCGTGCGAGCTTGGGCGGCAGCGAAAGGTGAACCCGGATGCGGCTGCGGCGGACGAACCCATCTACGTACCATTGCACGGCGGAGCGCAAGCCGACTTCGTCCAGCAGGGGCGGGTGCAGCAGATAAGAGAGAGTACGGAGGTCGGTGGTTATTTCTTTCGCCAGGTTGGCGCAACTGTTGAGAGCGGATTGGGATTGGGGCGAGAACTGGGCGGCGTTTTGTTGCAGCAGTGCGATGTCGAGGGCGAGACCAGCTACTTTTTGTCCCGTGCTGTCGTGGAGGTCGCGGGCAATGCGGCGGCGCTCTTCGTCCTGTAGTTGCAGCAGACGTCCGGATAGCTGGCGGAGGGACTCTTCATCGCGGCGGAGTGCCTCTTCCGCGCGGACTCGTTGTGCAACTTCATTGAGCAGGGCTTGGTTGGTCTGCGCAAGTTGCTGTTCTTTG
>QIAS01000132.1:6374-6884 GCA_003225615.1 Acidobacteriota bacterium
GATATTCGCCGCCGCTGACGTATAGGCTTGCCTGCACTTTCTGGGGGCCGTTCTCGACCTGCAGCAGCAGTTTTTCGAAGCTGCGGGACTGAATGTCTTTCGTGAATTTAGTCAAGGAAGAACCCAGTAGCCGCTGCAATGGGCAACCCAGCATTTCAGCCAGTCGGGGATTGGCAAAAAGGATGATGCCTTGGGTAGAGAGGGTGGCGGCGCCTTCATTCATGGCCTCAATCAGCACGCGATAGGGGTGCTCGGAGCCCTGCAGAGTGAAGATCCGGTCGCCCTTGGGACCGGAAACCAGCACAGCGTCCACCTGACCAGCGCGGATGGCCTGGAGCGTTTCTTCCAGTTCCTCCAGCCTCAAGCGCAGCCGGCTCAGCTCTTTTGAGGGACTTTTCGCGGCTCTGCGGACGCGCGCCATCGGTTATGCAGACCTTACATCGAGGGTGAGGAGCACGCTCTCGGTGTCGGAAAGGTCGCCAATAATTTTTCGCGGAGGTGGCGGAATAT
>QIAS01000133.1 GCA_003225615.1 Acidobacteriota bacterium
CGGCGCCGCCCAGATTGCCGTGCCGGCTTTCGTTTCCACCTTGGCGATCTGCATTGTGTTTGTGCCGATGTTTTTCCTGTCGGGCGTGGCGCGGTATCTGTTCGTTCCGCTGGCCGAGGCCGTGGTTTTTGCCATGCTGGCGTCTTATCTTCTTTCACGAACCCTGGTGCCGACCATGGCCAAGTACCTTTTGCGTGGGCACGAGGCCGAGGCGGGTCATCTGCCGGGCTCAAGCCGCAACCCGTTCGTCCGGATGCAAGCTAAATTTGAGGAAGCTTTCGAGCGACGCCGCGAGGCCTACCACCGATTATTGGAGCGCTGCCTGCATCATCGTCGCGCGTTTATCATCGGCTTCTTTGCAGTTTGCCTTGCTTCGCTTGTGCTGCTGGTCCCCTGGTTGGGCGAGGACTTCTTCCCTGCTGTCGACAGCGGCCAGTTCAAACTGCATTTGCGGGCGCGCACTGGAACACGCATTGAAGAGACCGCGCGGCTGGCTGACCTGGTGGAACAATCCATTCGCGATCAGATTCCACCGGATCAGATCGGCAGCATTATTGACAATATTGGACTGCCCTACAGCAGCATCAATCTTTCCTACAGTACCTCCGCGCCGATCGGGCCAGCCGATGCTGACATTTTGGTGAGCTTGTCTGAGCACCATGAGCCCACGGCGAAATTCGTCCACGATCTGCGCATGAGGCTGGCGCGAGAGTTTCCCGGCGTGACTTTTTCGTTTCTGTCGGCCGACATCGTTAGTCAGATCCTGAATTTTGGATTGCCTTCTCCCATTGACATCCAGGTCGTGGGATACAACCAGCAAGGAAACCGGGCGTTCGCCGACAAACTGGTGCAGCAACTCCGCTATATTCCCGGAATAACAGACTTGCGAATTCAGCAACCGTTCGATCAGCCGAAGCTGCACATCAATGTGGACCGTACCAAGGCGCAGTTGGTGGGCTTTACCGAGCGTGACGTGGCTCAGAACCTGCTTATTTCACTGAGTGGGAGTCCAGACTTCTCCCACGTTCTGGCTCGATCCCAAGACCGGGGTGAGTTATTCGATCACCACGCAGACGCCGCAATACCGGATCGACTCTCTGCAGAGTCTGGAGAATATTCCTATAACCGGAACTACTGGAGCGCGTCCGGAGATTCTGGCCAGCCTGGCATCGATCAATCGCGGGGTCGGATCCGCCGTGGTCTCTCACTATGACATCCAACCCGTCATCGACATTTTCGGCTCCGTGCAGGGACGCGATCTGGGTGGCGTTGCGCGAGAGATTGACAAGACGGTGAAGGAGACTGAGAAAGAACTGCCGCGCGGGTCACAGTTGATTGTGAGGGGGCAAATCAAGACCATGCGGGCTTCCTACGTTGGCCTGCTGGGTGGATTGTTGTTCGCCATTATTCTGGTTTACCTGCTGATTGTGGTGAACTTCCAGTCGTGGCTCGATCCCTTCATCATCATCTCGGCATTGCCGGCGGCGTTGGCGGGGATCGCATGGTTCCTGTTCATTACGCGTACTACGCTCAGCGTGCCGGCGCTGACGGGATCGATCATGTGCATGGGCGTGGCTACCGCGAACAGCATTCTGGTCGTAAGCTTCGCCAAGGAGCAACTGGCGCAAGGCAAAGATGCAATCACGGCGGCGCTACAAGCAGGATTTACGCGCTTCCGGCCAGTGCTGATGACGGCCCTGGCGATGATGATCGGAATGGTGCCGATGGCACTGGGAATGGGCGAAGGGGGCGAGCAGAATGCGCCTTTGGGACGGGCAGTGATCGGTGGGTTGTTGCTGGCTACCGTCGCAACCCTGTTTTTCGTACCCGTCTTTTTCAGCCTTTTGCACGGATTGCGCACTCGCGGGGTTGGCGCTGAATCGGGGCGATAGCAGGAAACATCAATTAATAAGCGGTTTCGGAGTTATCATGCTGGTCGGAGAAGAACGCTTGGAGCAACGCGCCGCTCGACCCGATGTCAAGCCGGAGGTTACGGAACGTCCCCGCTCCGGACGTCCGTGGCTCGCCGCGACGATAGCGTTTGTGATCGTCGTCGCAATCGTGGTTGCCGGGATTCTGCCGCGGGTGAAGGCGCGGACCGCGCTGCGCAAAGAAACCACCGAAATGGCGGTACCGACCGTCTCGGTGGTGCAACCCAAACGCTCTGCTCCTGCGCAGGAGATCGTGCTTCCCGCCAACGTTCAGGCATTCTCCGATTCACCGATTTATGCGCGCACCAATGGTTATCTGAAGCACTGGTATGTAGATATCGGAACACATGTCAGAAAAGGGCAGTTGCTGGCGGAAATTGAAACGCCTGAAGTCGATCAGCAATTGCGCCAGTCTCGAGCCGATCTCGCGACAGCGCAAGCCAACCGCAACCTGTCGCAGATCACCGCTGAGCGTTATGCCGATTTGCTGAAAACCGATTCCGTATCCAAGCAGGAAGCGGATAACGCGGCCTCCGACTATGCAGCCAAGAAGGCCGTCGTGCAATCTTCTGAGGCCAATGTAAACCGGCTCGAGCAACTGCAATCTTTTGAAAAAATCTACGCTCCATTCGATGGCGTCATCACGGCCCGGAATACGGATGTCGGGGCGCTTATCGACGCCGGCAGCAGCGGCGGTACGAGAACCGAGTTGTTTCATATGGCGCAGCCGGACAGGTTGCGCGTGTATGTCAACGTTCCCGAACCCTATGCGCAGGCGACCAGGCCCGGCATCACCGCTGATCTCACGGTAGCGGAGTTTCCCGGACGTCGCTTCCAGGGCAACTTGGTGCGCACGGCAAACGCCATCGATCAGGCCACGCGCACACTGCTGGTGGAAATTGATGTCGCGAATCCCACAGGGACGCTCCTCAGCGGAGCCTATGCCGAGGTGCACTTCAAACTGCCGACTGCAACCTCTGCCTTCATTCTTCCGGTAAACGCGCTTTTGTTCCGTGCGGAAGGGCTTCGGGTGGCTGCCGTGACAGATGGGCAGCACGTGGAACTCAGGCCAATCACCATCGGTCACGATTTCGGCACGGAAGTCGAAGTCGTCGCCGGCTTGAACGGAAATGAGTCCATCGTCGTGAATCCGCCTGATTCGCTGGTTTCCGGACAGCAAGTGCGAGTGGGACAGCCCACGCGGTCGGAAGGGCAACAGAAGTGAGTAGGGGGGGCGGGGTTCGGG
The DNA here is from genome assembly GCA_003225615.1 of Acidobacteriota bacterium. Lineage (GTDB taxonomy): Bacteria > Acidobacteriota > Terriglobia > Terriglobales > Acidobacteriaceae > QIAS01. The sequence continues at coordinate 3,178 of QIAS01000133.1, forward strand.
TTTTCTGCAGGCGATTCTCTGTCTTTGGAATCCTATTCTTCTTTAGCTTTATTTTGCTGTCCGGTTGCGCAGTAGGTCCTCGCTACTCCCGCCCCACAGCGCCGGTTCCGCCTGCTTATAAAGAAGAGCCTCCCGGGTGGAAAACCGCGCAGCCGAATGATCAGATCGCGCGCGGCAAATGGTGGGAAATTTTTGGGGATGCGCAACTGAACGGGATTGAAGAGCAAGTTAATGTCGCCAACCAGAGCTTGAAAGCTGCGTTGGCACAATTCGAGCAGGCTCGTGCTCTGGTGCGGTTTAACCGGGCAGATTACTATCCGAGCGCGACCGCGGGCGTTTCAGCCAGCCGGAATCGACAATCGCGAAATCGGGCGCTGGCTACCACTCTTTCCAAAACCAACTACACCGATCTCATCTTGCCGCTCACTGTGTCGTACGAGCCGGACGTGTTTGGACGCGTGCGACGTACAGTGGAAGCGGCGCGCTCCAACGCTCAGGCCAGCGCAGGAGATTTGGAGTCGGTTAGATTGAGCCTCCATGCCGAGCTGGCGGTTGATTATTTCCAGCTTCGGACTCTGGATGCCGAGGAGCAACTGCTCAACGATAACGTGGTTGCCTTTGAAAAGGCTTTGCAACTGACCCAGAATCGCTATCAGGGTGGGATCGCTTCCGCAGTGGATGTGGCGCAGGCGCAGACTGAGCTAGAGACCACGCGCTCGCAGGCCATCGACATACAGCTTCAAAGATCTCAGTTCGAACACGCGATTGCGGTGCTGATTGGGCAGCCGGCTTCGAGTTTCAGCATTCCCACGGCTCCCTGGAGCACTCCACCGCCTGTTATCCCGCCGGGATTGCCGTCGGATTTGCTGGAGCGGCGTCCGGATATTGCGGCATCGGAGCGCCGAGTTTCCGCTGCGAATGCTCAGATCGGCGTGGCCCGAGCGGCCTATTTTCCATTGTTGAGTCTTTCGGGCTCGGGCGGGTTCGAGAGTAGTTCCGTTGGGAACTGGTTCTCCGGGCCGAGCGGGTTCGTTTCCGCCGGAGCTTCCGCGGTGGTTACCGCTTTGGATGTGGGGCGGCGGCGGGCAGTTTCGGAGCAGGCGCGGGCTGCCTACGATCAGACAGTCGCCAATTACCGCGAAACGGTACTGAACGCGTTTCAGGAAGTCGAAGATAATCTGGCGGCGCTGCGTATTCTGGAGAATGAAGCAAAAACTCAGGATGCAGCGGTGGCTGCCGCACAACATTCGCTTGAACTGTCCAGCAACCGTTACAAGGGCGGCGTGGTTTCTTATCTGGAGGTAATTACGGCGCAGAGTATCGCGCTGACCGACGAGCGGGCTGGGGTGGACATCTTGCGCCGTCGCATGACCGCCAGCGTACAGCTAATCAAGGCGCTGGGCGGGGGATGGAATTCCTCGAATTTGCCTGTCGTGAAATTAGACACGCCTTCTCCGCGAGCAAATGGGCAATAGCTGCAGGCAGTTCTGATCGTCTCGCTCTCTTCGCGATCTTTGCGGGCACTTTGCGTTCTTTGCGGTCAAAAGATTTAAAAGCTTTTAACCGCGAAGTGCGCTAAGGGCGCAAAGAGACCCTTCATCTCATCGGAGATCGGGAGGCTATTCGGGACACCAAACCCCGCGTCCCACCAGTGTTTTCAGCCTTTCGTACCTGATCTTTCGTGATCTTCTGACGCGCCATGCGGGTTGCTATCGTGAGCCTGAGTAAGAAAGGGCCTCATTCCGCATGGCGAAAACCGCATTTAAACTCAAGATTCTTTACTGTGAGTCTGATGAAGAAATACTTGCGTCACAGGGTGAGCAAATCAAAAGTGCAGGACACCAGGTGGAAACCGTCGTGGGACGCAAGGCTGCGGAAGAAGCGTTGCGGCGTGGGAATTTCGACCTTGTCGTCCTCGGCGCGTCGCTGAGCAAAGACGATCGGCACCACTTGCCGTATATGGTCAAGAAGGCGCATCCCGGGACGCGCGTTTTGGTGACGCATGCGGGAGAACGCCGCCATCATGAGGTGGATGCGGTGATTGACTCGGGGACGGACATCACCACGCTGTTGAATGCCATCGCTTCCCTGCTCTCCAAAGAGGCTGTTCTCCGCTAATCCAGCCCTTCGTTAGCGGACCGCCAGTACCTTCACTTGGGGGTAGGCGCAGGCGTTGCCACCGGGGCATTCGGGCGTGTCTGTTCGATCAACGAACTCGTGCACTTATCCAGCTTCTCATTTTTCGCACTTAATTCATTCTCGAGCGCCACTATGCGCGAACGATCTTTGGCGCCGCTGGTGCTGAAGTTGTACAACACGCCGGAAACAGCGCCCAGCAGATAGATTACGACCCAAATCAGAATTCTTTTCATGCGCTGCCCACGCTCCTCATCAGTTAATAAAGCTACGCGCCCAGCTTGCAGCCCTTAGAACGGCGATGTGATCCGCGGTCATTGTCAAAATGCCAAGAATAGACCCACCAGCCCCGTATTTCCAACAACTTAGGTAGGGCGTTGCAAAGAAATTCGGAAGCCGCCCTCGAAACATTGAGCCAAGCTTCCGTTCGTACAATACATCAAGGTAACAGCGCTACCCACGTTAAACCTTGGCTTCAGAGTAGAAGCGGTATATAAATCTTCATTCCCCCCGGGTTCAGGATAGCCAAGTTAAAACCATTTCAGAGCGAGGGATGGCGTCTGTCTAGCGATGGACAAAGTCGTAATCAGTACGAAAGAAATTACCGAGATCAAGGAAGTACCAGAGCAACCGGTACACCTGGAGCCGAAGCTTGCAGCGCCAATTCCGCTGTGGCTGCGGTTGGGACTGTCTGTTCTGGTGCTGGGGCTGCCATTGCTGTGCCTGCTGGCGATTATTCTGCGAGTTGCTTTCCGCACTCAGCCGCCACGAACGCGGTATGCATGGACCGAGTATCTCGCCACACTTCTTATAATTAGCGGCTTTCTGACTTCGATCGGTGCGGTGCTGGTCTTCTCTTTTGTGCCGCTTCCCGAAATTGTGAGTCCCGGGCTTGCGGAACTCGATGAGCGCATTGACTTCCCCGGCCTGCCTAGACTGTTCTTTCCGCCACCGATGCATCGCAGCAGCTTAAGAGCCTGGTGGCCGTGATTTCCCCTACGCGAGAAGCAGTTTTCGGTAAACGCGAGATGCTGTCCAACGAGTTTGGCGCAGGTCTGTTGTTGCAGGCGAACTCAGCTGGATATCTTTTTACGACGGCACGGCACGTGGTTGGAAGCGACTGGGATGTGCGGAAGAAAAAACGCGCGCTAATTTCGCTGGCCAGCGGCCTTTGGGCAGGAGCGGATGTCATCGCGCGACACAACACGCTGGATCTGGCCCTGCTATGGCTGCCTCGCCATTCCGGAGATGCGGACTTCTCTCAGCCGATTGCCAGGCCGAAGGAAGGAGAGTCGATTTTTGTGATCGGCCATCCCGAAGGACTCAGGTTCACGCTTAGTACCGGGATCGTGTCACGATTGCAGGGCAGCATACTTCAGATTTCTGCGCCGGTGAGCCCTGGCAATAGCGGCGGGCCTGTGTATGACGCGAACGGGTCTCTGATTGGCGTGGTCGTTTCCACCATGGATAAAAGCATTAATCCTAATGCGGAGAACCTGAACTTCGCGGTGGGGTCGGAAGCTTTGTTGAAGGAATCGGGATGGGAGTTCGCGGCCGGGGGCCGGGAACACTTCAAGGCATTTTTAAATACCAGCTCTGCTGAAAAACAAGCTTCAGGTTCGAAGCAGACTTCTCCGGGACCGAAAAGCGATGCCCAACATTAATGTCACTGTGTACGACTCAACCGAGAACAAGCGCGTGCCTGTCGAACTGCCCGATGACGCGCCTTGCAACAAGATCATTGCCGTGCTGGTGCAAAAACTTCGGCTGCCGACCAACGGTCCCGATGGAGCTCCGCTAAGCTACAAATTCCATCATAAGAATTCGGGGCGCCAAATTCAGGACGCGCAGACCTTGGCGGAGGCAGCGGTGCATGAAGGCGACATCCTGCGTTTGCAGCCGGAGATTACGGCGGGCTGAACATGACAGTGCACCCCACTACGACGATCGCGGCCGGTGAGCTTCAGGAAGACCGATTCAGCCGCCTGCGCCTGATTCCGTGGTGGGACCAGGAAAAAATTCGCGCCACTCGCGTGCTGGTGGTGGGCGCAGGCGCTCTGGGCAATGAAATCCTAAAAAACCTGGTTCTGCTGGGCTTTCAGCAGATCGTCATTGTTGATCCGGATCGGATCGAGGAATCGAATCTTTCCCGCACAATTTTATATCGCAGTGAGGATGTAGGGCAGTTCAAGGCTGATGTTGCAGCGCGCAGCGTGGCAAATATCTGTCCGGGCGGGCACATTCGCTCACTGGTCGGCAATGTGATGCATGACTGCGGCCTGGGATTGTTCGCGTGGAGTGACCTGATCTTCGCGGGGCTGGACAATCGCGAAGCGCGTCTTTGGATCAACCGCTCCGCGTGGAAGATGAATCGGCCTTGGATCGACGGCGCGATTGAAGGCATCAACGGCATCGCGCGTGTTTTTCTCCCCGGCTCGCCTCCTTGTTACGAGTGCACGCTGGGGGAGACGGATTGGAAGCTGCTGGAGAAGCGGATGTCGTGCAACCTGCTGGCGCGACAGTCGAATGTGGAAGGCAAGGTTCCGACGACGCCGACTATCTCATCGATCATCGCCGGCATCCAGGTGCAGGAAGGGGTGAAGCTGATTCATGGGCTGCCCACGCTGGCCAGCCGCGGCTACATGTTTGAAGGCTTGAACCACACCTCTTATTTATTCGACTACACGGAAAATCCCGACTGCATGAGCCACTATACGCATGAACGCGTAGTCGAGATTTCTTTGCGATCGTGCGAACTGACGCTTCAGCAGCTGCGCAAGCGGGCGCAAGAGGATTTGGGCACGTCGGATGTGACTATTGAGTTCAGCCGCGACATTATTCACAAGCTCGTTTGCCCGAAATGCCACGGCGAAGAGGAGAGATTCGCATCCCTGGGCAGCATTAATGTGGAAGAGGGCCGCTGCCCGCAGGATGGCGAGATGCGGATTGTGGTTACCGCTCATGGATTTGCCGGGAGTGAGGAATTCGGCGAGCGTATGCTCGACAGATTGGGGCTGCCACGGTTCGATGCGTTTGTTGGGCGAACTCCCGAACAGGAACTTGTTTACTTGATCTCCGGAGACAGGGGCGAGGTCCTTGGGTCGCAAGGGTTGGCGGCGGGGCGATGACGAAGCACAAATTCAAATCCGATGTGGCGCAACCGACGGTCGTCATTGATAGTGACGTCGTACGGCAGATCCGCCAGCACGCGCGCTCCTGCAGCAAAACAGAGGTTTGTGGCGTCTTGATCGGTCGTGAGAATGGCAAGTCGGCGGTCATTGAGGCCTGCATCGCGGGGATCAACGCCGCGCAAGCGGGTACCCACGTCACTTTTACCCAGGACACGTGGCAACACATCTACCAGATCAAGGACCGTGACTATCCCGATCACCGCATTGTGGGCTGGTATCACTCACACCCGGGATTCGGGGTTTTTCTCTCCGACCACGACACGTTCATTCACCAAAACTTTTTTTCGTCTCCTCTGCAGGTGGCCTGGGTCTATGACCCGCACAGCGATGAGGAAGGGTGTTTCGGTTGGGTGGGTGATGGCATTAAACGGATCTCGGAAATTGCTGTCGCCGATCGCAAAGGCGGTGAGGGTGCAGGGGAGACCGGGAAACCGGAGCCGGTGGGGTTCTCTGAAGAAAATGATACGGATGAAGAAGTGATTCGCCCGGCGCATTCCAGTTCCGAGCCGCCGTCGTGGCTGGGTTGGACGGTCACGGTTATGTCTTATTTATCCGTCTTTGTGGTCGGATTTTTCATAGCGTATTTCTTCTTCCCCGTGCATGTTGCAGTACCGGTACCCGTCGATCCGCAGACGGGGCGGCCTTTGCTGCAATATTTTCCGGGGGAACCGAACTCGCAAGCTCGACCGGGCGACAACCTGGGGGAGCCAAGCACAAATCGTTCCGAAAATAATCCAAGCCGCCAATCATCGGCCCCGAGCAGCGGAAACGAGAAGGGAAAAGATGCCCAGCGGCAATAACAAAGAAACGATCAAGATCACGCTGGAAGATCTGGCCAACGTGTCGACGCCGGAAACGGCCGCGAGGAGCGCAAGCGCGGCGGCTCCGGCCTTGGGAACCAAAAGCTACGGCAGCGTAAGCGCCGACGCCGAGCAACCCAGCTTGCTGCCCGAGGAACACGGCAGCATTTTGTTACAGGGATGGTTCTACCTGGGAGCAGCGGGCTTCGTCGGCGCCTTGATCGGCTGGGGAATTTGCGAGCCTGGTTTCGTTGATGGTACGCCCGGCGTACACCGCTGGGGAAACATCTGGCTCATACCAGTGATGGTTACTTTTATGTGCTTCGGCTTCGGCGTGGCGGAAAGCATCGTGGAACGTTCGGTTCGCAAAGCCCTGGTACGGGCTTCGCTTTCTGTCCCGCTGGGGATCATTCTCGGTTTCATCTTCTATGTTCTTGCCAACATCATGTACTCGATCGGGATTGGGATCTCGCTCGCGTCGGGCGCACAGACCATTAATAATCCAGCGCTTTGGATCGCGCGCGGGCTCGCCTGGATGGTTTTTGGTGCGGCCGGAGGCGTGGTCTATGGCATCGTGGGTCAGTCCACCAAGAAATTGCAGTACGGAGTTCTGGGTGGGGTCATCGGCGCGGGCATAGGCGGCTTCCTGTTTGATCCGATCTCATTCTTGACGCATGGCGGCGGGGCGAGCCGAGCCGTCGGACTGAGCTTGTTCGGATTATCTACAGGCATCGCCATGGGACTGGTGGAGAGCGCTCTGAAGGATCGCTGGCTCTACGTCACGAGTGGGCCGCTGGCGGGCAAACAGTTCATTCTCTACAAACCGCGCACTGTCATCGGCAGCCAGCAACAGTCGGACATCTATCTGTTCAAGGATTCCACCATACTTCCACAACACGCGGTGGTTGAGATCAACGGGGCCCGGGTACAGATCCGCGCTTCGGGTCAGACCTACGTTTCCGGGCAGCCCGTACAGGTTCAAGCCTTGCAAAGCGGCGCGGTGGTGCAGATCGGGCGCTACGGATTTCGTTATCAGGAGAAGCAAAGGAAGTGAACCCGATTTGCCCATATTGCCGGATGGAGGCGGGCGCCGAAGAGGGCGAACGGATCGACTGCCCAGGATGCGGAACGCCGCACCATCCGGATTGTTTCCACGAGAATGGCGGCTGTACTGTGTTTGGGTGCTCGCATGCTCCGGTGGATGAACCGAAGTTGAGCGTTACGGGCACCGATCTAGCCGGCAATACTCATACCTACGAGCGGCCTGTTGCGCCGATTGTTTATTCCACGCTGGGACTGCAGGGGACGGCAGCAGCGGCGACAACTGCGGCTCCGAGTTCACCAGCTCCGCAGCCGCCACCACCAATGAGCAGCACCGCAGCCGCGCCGCCACCGGCGGCTATGAGTACAGCACCACCACCCTCTCCTGCGCCTTCTTACCAGCCGCTTTACTATCTTCAACCAACGCCGGCGGAACTGTACGCCAGTATTGAAGCCCCAAAAAAACGCGTTACCTTTGTGCTACTGGGTATTTTCCTGGGCATCTTTGGAGTCCATAATTTCTATGCGGGTTACATGCGCAAAGGCGCCGCTCAACTCTGCCTGACGCTTTTTACGTTCTTCTACGGCGCCATTGTCAGCTGGGTATGGGCAATTTTTGAAGTTTGCACGGTTCATCAGGATTTCGACGGCGTTCAATTCACCTAGGGGACGGGACGAGCATGAATTATTACATCAAGCGCGAGCTCCAGGAGTACGGGCCATACACACTAGCCGATCTGCAGCGATATGTGGCGTCGGGAAACATCTTGCTGACCGACTTGACGCGCAGCGAGGGCTTGAATGATTGGGTGCCCGTTTCGCAGGTCATCGGGAATATCCCGGTGCCGGTCGCGGCGCCCGCTGCCGCCGTTGCAGATCCTGGCGCTGTTTACCCAGCGCCGCCTTCCCTGCACTGGGGCATCGTGCTGCTGTTGGGGATCGTCACCTGTGGCATCTTTGGATGGATATGGGCACTGATTGAGGCGTCCTGGCTGAAGAGGGTAGAGCCATCCAGCAAAGCGATGACCTATTATATTGTCTCTCTCGGCTTATTCGTGGGCACCATTGTGGTAAGCACGGTTCCGCAATACAAGGCGTTTGGTGGACTCCTGAACCTTGCCGGCTTGGTTATGTGGTTGGTTGCGGCTTTCAATATGAAGTCTTCTTTGGAGGAGCACTACAATTCTGCCGAACCGATCGGCCTGCGACTAAGCGGCGTGATGACCTTCTTTTTCAATGTGTACTACTTCCAATATCACCTCACGCGAGTTGCGGAAATGAAAAATAAGCTGGCCGTGGGAGCGGCGCAGGGGGCGTAATGTCTTTGCGCTTGCGCGCGAATGTTATAGCAGCGGCGCTGTGTGCTGGAGCGGCGGTGCTTTACCGCTTTCCTCCCGCGCAGTACGGGTTCTATCCGCAATGCCCCGTGTTCCGGTACGCGCATCTCTATTGCCCGGGCTGCGGTCTTACCCGTGCTCTTGCGGCCTTAGTGCATGGACAGCTAGACGAGGCGATTCATTACAATGCTCTCGCCGTGCTGCTGGTCCCGTGCCTGCTACTGTATTTCGTTGTCCCCTATTGGAGAATGGTCAAAGACAATCGTTTTGGGTGGCCGGTTGTTCCGGGATGGTGCGTGAACTTGACTGTGTTTAGTGCGCTCCTATTCGGCGTCTTCAGGAACATCAGCCACGTCACGTTGTAACCCCTATGCTTTCACCTCGAATACGACGCCTGAAATTCGATCACGACATACTGCTTCGCCGCTTGTCCAAGTGGCCGCTGATTCGGATCGACGGCACCGCGGGAATGCCGCCGGAAGTTTATCGTTTCACCTATTTCATCAAGGGATTGTACGTTGCGCCCAATGGCGACATCCTGGAGCGAGATTCGCACCAGTTGGAAGTGAATTTGTCACTGGGCTATCCGCGCCGGGCGCCGCAATGCCGCATGCTCACGCCAGTGTTTCATCCCAACTTTGATCAGGCCAGCGTGTGCATCGGAGATTTCTGGGCAGCCTCGGAAGGGCTGGATGATCTGATCATTCGCATTGGCCGCATGATCGCTTATCAGGAATACA
>QIAS01000134.1:0-6319 GCA_003225615.1 Acidobacteriota bacterium
CACTTCACTATTGGCCACGGGTGGGCCGAGACTGCGGTGGGAACTTTTCCCGCCGGTGCCGGCAATGAACTCGCGAATGCCGTGCGCAGGATTGGGCTTCCCATCCTGATCCTGTAGTGCAAAGCGTTCGTAATGATGATCGTGCCCGCCGATGGCGATGTCGGCGCCCCCGGCATAGAGCATCTGCCACAACGGCTTCATTTGCGGATCGTAGCCATGAGCCTTGCCGGAACTGAACAGCGGTTTGTGAAAGTAGGCGAGCGTGCAGGGCACGGGATGTTCTGCCAAGTCTCGGCGTAACCACCGGCCTTGCGGAGATTCTTCATCGCAACCACCGACGGCTTCGCACTCGCTATTCAGCACGATAATGTGCCAGGCGCCGAGATCGTAACTGTAGTAGTCCTTCTTCGGATCGCCTGCCACCGCTCCCCAATAATGCGTGTAACCTGATGCGCTGGCGCTGTTGTACTCGTGATTTCCGGGGGCAGGACGCGTTCGATCCCTGAAGCGACCCCAAGTTGGGTCGTAGCAATCCCTGAATTGCTGATCGGTCCCGGCAGGATAAGCCAGGTCGCCGTCGGCAAAGATGGTCCCCGGAATGTGCTCCAGCAAGGCGGCAGTTGCCTGCGCGCCCGAAAGATCGTCGCAGCTGGCAATGTCTCCTGCCCCTACCAGCACGGGGTCCGATGGACTCGCAATGTCACTGGAGTCAGGCTTCGCTTTAGCCTTGTTTTTGAGATTCGAATCAGCACAAAAAAGAGTTCCCAGCATTACGAGTACGAACAAGCCTGATACACATTTGCCCATCGATTAGTCCTTCGCAAAATTCATTAGCTATAGGTACAACGGCTGCACAACCGAGTAAGCAGCAACTTAAAACACGATGTCGCCCCCACGGAGACGACATCTCATTACAATCTATCGTAGCAGTTCTGTGGTATTTGCCGCTGCTCACCTCGGCTCAGGCGACAACGTCCAGCGTAGCCCAAACGAATAGGTGCGGTTGTAGTATTCGCGCTGAATCGGGAACTGCTCGCTGCCGTTGTAGAAGCCAAAAACTTCATTGTTGAGATTGAGCATGGAGGCAACCACTTGCAGTCCATGGCCGCGCGGAATCCAGTAGGTCACTTGTGCGTCCACCTGGGTGTGAGGATACAGGTAAGTGTCGCCCAGCGGACCGTGGATTCCACCCGGTGCGCCATCCTGGAAACCATACGACCATAAGTTCGCATCGTTGTGCGTGAGGCCCATGCGCGCCGACACTCCCTTTTTGTCGTAGGTCACATCAAAGTTCCAATTGTTGGGCGCCGTGCGCAGCAGCGTGGGATGATCGGTCCGCCCGAACCCGACAGGGAAGCTAGCGCGGGATGTTGTGTAGCTGTAGTTGGCCCGCACTCCCATACCATTCAGCGCGCCTGGCAAAAACCTGAGTTGCTGCTGCCAAGCCATTTCAATGCCGCTGATATGGGCGTTGGGGCCGTTGATCGGCGCCGACTGCACCAGGCCGGCGAACGGTTGTACGTTGCGGACTGAAGTCACAAAGTAGATGGGATCGGTCAAGTACTTGTAGAAGGCGCCGACCTGAATCAGCCCAACCGGCTTCAAATAGTGCTCCAGCAACACGTCGAAGTTCTGGGCATGCGTGGGCTTCAGGTCCGGATTGCCTGCGGTCACGGGTTGGCTGGGGCTGCCGTTGGGGTCGTATATGACGAACGGGGCCTGATCACCAAAGTTAGGCCGTGCGATTCCCATGCCATAAGCAGCACGCAACACGGTGTCGGAGGTCAGTCTGTACTGCGCTTGTACGCTGGGAAAAACGTCGGTGTAGCTACTATTTCTGAGCAGCGGCGATATTGTGGATGGACACGTACTGTCGGGGGTTGGACAAAACACGTTCCCGTGCAGGTCATCCCGAGTTGCTTCGACTCGCACTCCGGTTTGCAGCCGCAGCTTGCCGAAGCTGATTGTGTTCATCGCATAGCCTGCCCAGATTCGTTCGCTGATATCGAAGTCGTTGGGGAACGAGCGATCCCGTTCGAAGCCTCCGCTGAACGCTCCCGCATTGTTGTTGAAGAACGCAAGTATCTTGTTGTAATCCGTCGTGGGCCCCGCGGTGTAACGTCCAAAGTAGTAATCGTGGTTTGAGAAGTTGCGTAGGAACTGGTTCATTAACACCGTGCTGTTGGGGCTGAAAGAACTCTCGTCGTACAACTGAGTTTTGCGGGCGTCCCAGGCTTTGAAGCCGATTTCGAAGGAACCGTAGTGCGAGTGCATGCTGTAAGGCTTGTTGAGTGAAACATCACCCACAACATCGCGTTCAAACGTGTTGTCATTTTGGAAAGAAACACTGCCCAGGGTGTACGCGCTGGGATCGTAAATGTTGACGCCGTTTAGCACTGGGAAAGTGGGGGTGAAAGGATCGCTGGTATTCACCCCAAAAGCTACGGAGTCGGCGGGAGAGAGGCTACTAGCACCGGGACCGTCAAAACTCGCGCGCGGATAGGCAGCCTTGGAGGTCGCTTGCGACAGCGCAAGCTCATAGTTGAGCACGGCGGTTCCGAGGGCGTGCCTGGCTCCTGCCTGGGCGCTGAAAATCTGCTGTGACGGTTTGCGGTACACATCAGCAAAACCCATATTGCCGCAGCCCGCCGGACCATTGACCGTCGTAAGTCCGCAGGTGTTGTTGGGATCCGTTGCCGGGCTGGTGATGAAATTACTGATGCCCGGCGAGTAAATCCAATCCTGCCCGTAGTCGTGGAAACGGGAAAAGAATCCTCGTAGATAAATAGAGGACATGTCGGCGAGTCGATAATCCAGATCGCCAGTGAAGCCGTAGCGGCTGCGGTTGTACTGGTATTGACGAATGTCTTCGGTATTAGGGCCGAAGAAAACACTGCCGTTCGGCAGACTATTAGCAGTGGGTGCCGGTTCCACGTCGTCAATGCCGCGGTTGTTGTGGTCGTAGCTGCCGCCGAGCAGCATTCCAAAGCGCTTGCGTTCGCCGAACCGATCCCCCAGCGTAGCCGTGAATTGGTGGAGCGTGCGGCCTCCCTCGATCGGCGTGTATCCGCCCATGCCCAGAAAGCTCAGATAAGGCTGATCCTCAGGACTCTTGGTGACCAGGTTGACCGATCCACCGATCTCATCAGCGTCCTGATTGGCGGAGAGAGTCTTGTTCACTTCAATCGAATCCACTAAGTCAGACGGAATAACGTCCAGCTTGACGTTCCGCACACCTTCGGGCGATGGCACATGGATGCCATTGATAGTCACATTACTGAGGCGGGGCTCAGTGCCGCGTATCTGGATGTACTTACCTTCGCCTTCATCGCGTTCCAGAGAGACACTGGGCAGTCGCCCAACCGCATCCGCGATGTTGGTATTGGGCAAGCTCGTGATTACCTCCGCGGGTAGGACCTGCACAATGTTGTCAGCCGTCCGCTCGCGATTGATGGCCTCAAGTTCGCCACGTTCCCGCTCTCCGCGAACGGTTACGATTTGATTCCGGGTTCCGATTTGCAGGACAGCCTCCACGTGGGCGGCTTGTCCCGCAGTAACGATTATCTCGGTGGAAAAAGGCTTGAACCCTACATACGAGACCGTGAGCATATAGCGCCCTGGAGCCAAGTCGGGGATCGAGAACTGCCCCTGAGCGTTGGAAGCTGCGGTTACGCCCTTGGGCTGCAACTCCACGCGTGCGCCGGGCAACACACTCTCAGCCGTGTCGGTCACGCTGCCCGTAATTGAACCGCGCTCCTGCGCGATTAGCGGGGTCAGCCAGGATACTTGCAGAGTGATGACCACCAACAACAACCAGGTTCGAGAGTTACGCATGCGTCAAACCTCCAGTCTGATTGCCACGAGCCTTGATGAGCGCCTCGCTCGTGCGGGATGATGAATGTGCCCAAAGATGGAACGCATGACGTTGAGAACAAGTGCCGGGAGACGTTGCCGCAAACGCATAATCACTCTTTCCGGTGTCGGTCATTTGAGGTGCAGTCACTAAAGCCCGTTTGAGCCGGATTTGAGAGATATCCTTGAGGGAAAATTTAGATAGCGAAAGTTACGCGGAAGTTGAGTTCCGATGAAAGCTCTATGAATTTTTTTCCACAGCCTTGAACACGCGGAAGAACGCTCCGCTTAACAGGCAAAAAAAACTGGCCCAGTATTGTGGGCCAGCTGCAATCAAGAGTGCATCGAGCAGCACGTCCTTGAATCTCGCCTGTCGAAAACTAATTCGCTATCCACTCAGGCAGCCCGGGCAGCGCTTGTGTGTGCTCCACGCGAACCGACTTCAGTTGCTCGGGATCGATGTCGAGCGCGCGCAGGATTGTGGGTGCAACTTGCGACGTAGCCACTGGAGTCTTCACCACTCGGGCGCTTAGGTGCGGGTTAGAGACGATCAGGCCGACGTTAGTGTCACCGAAGCTGAAACCACCGTGCTCAGCATTCTTGGTCTTAGAACCGGTGTAGATGGTGCCGTACACGGGCTGCACGATGATGTCTGGCGTGCGGCTGTCCTTAGCCGGGTCGTTGAATTTGAGCTTGAGCTCCGCACCTCCCAGCACCTCTTCAATGAAGAGCGCGTTGGCGTTGTTGTTCAAGTAATCCGCAACTTGCTGAGTGCCAATGTTCTGTCCTTGCAACCAGATCAGTGCGATGTCGTCGTCCTGAACGAAGCCGCACGAACCGGTGGAGCAGGCGTTAGCATTCGCGATGGCAATCCCGGCAGGGTTGGTTCCAGCGTCAGGCAAAGCTGCAACCAGATCTGCAAAGTGTCCCGGCTTGTTAATCTTCACCGGATTGATAGGCGACTGTCCGTGCTTCGCGGTGACGATAAACAAGGTCGAATCGTAGATACCCTGGCTCTTGAGTGCCTGGATCATGCTGGCCAAGGCCTCGTCGGTCTTCTGCAGGCCATAAGCGAGAACTTGGCTCGGAGTGCCGGCGCCATCAGCGTAACCGCCGGGCTGCTGATTAATCGACGGGTCGTTGTCGTCCACGCAGCTGTTGTCAAAGTTGTCCTTGGCGAGCTTCTGCCCCACGCTTACGGCCTGAAAATTCATGCCAAAGACTTCAGGAATGCCCGGCCCGGGTGAGCCGTCGTGCCGCAGGCCGTGGATCTCGTTAATGATCGCCTTTACCTTCAATAGATCGTTCTCCACCGTACATACCACGCTGTGGGTCGCGTCAAATACGCCCGTGGCCTGGGTGATTTCCGGGGTGTAGAGGTCATCCACGCCTTTGCCTGAAGGGCCGTTTACAAGGTCATAGGCGGGATGTTTGTCCGCCCAAGCGGTGTGTCCACCCGCGGCCTTGACCACTTCGAAGATGGTGTTGGTTCTGAGTGCGCTGTGCGGAAACAGCGGCACACAATTCCCGTGCCCATCCCGAACCCGCGGCAGCATAGTCGGATCAATCACGTTCAGTGAGAACCCCTGCGCGTTGTACTTGTCGATGCTCTCGTCGAAAACCATCTGGTTGCCGGACGCGCCCGAGCACGTCGTGTTCGTGGGAGCGAAAATGGTGCGGTCGTAGCTGACGTCATAGAAGAGTCCGTGACTTACCGGCGATCCGCCCGTCACTAACGCCAGGAGGCCAGGGAAAGAATCGGAGTTTGACGGTGTCCGCGCATTCGAAAACGTAATGCCGTGACCGGACAGCTCAGCCAGCGCGGAGTGAGGATGGCTCTTGACGTATCGCGCCACATCGAGTGCGTGCAGGCCGTCCACGCTGATCAGTAGCACATGGCGAAACTTTTCTTCCGAGCCTTTTTCGGCGAACGCGAAAATAGAACCGACCAATAACAGGCAGAACGCAAGCATGACATTTCGTCTACTCACAGTAGTACGCCTCCCAAGGGATATACGAGCACCTAGGAGTAGACATCTTGATTGCTACAGCGCTGTTAAAAACAGATTAATTTCCCATCAACACAGACTGGTCGGATGGGCCGTCGTCCCTGTGGCAAACAGGTAGCGCTCTCCGAGCTGCATTCACTGATTTTTAACTTTGCCGTAACCACACTGTAACGAGTCTCCACTAGGGTGCCGACGGACGACTTGTCGCCGCGCGACGAGAACCCGACTCTATCTTCCGTGTGAGAAAAGGTGACTGATATGAAGAAAAAAGCTGCAACTCTTGGTTTGTTAGCTATGGCATTGATAAGCACAGTGTTCGCTGCCGAGGGCCCTGTGCCCAAAGGTGTTCCGCATCTGGACCACGTCTTTGTCATCATGATGGAAAATCACGGCTACAATCAAATTGTCAATAATCCCGACGCGCCGTTCGCTAACGAATTAGCAAGGTCGGCAAATTC
>QIAS01000134.1:6633-7201 GCA_003225615.1 Acidobacteriota bacterium
TTTTCGGTAAGACCATAGCCGACCAACTCGCCGCGGAAGGTCGCAGTTGGAAGAGCTACCAGGAGAGCCTCCCGCCGACCGGCGCGAATAACATCGATTACAGCGACGGCTTCTTCACCGATAACCCGAACATCCATCCCGTCCCGGCCACCGAAACCCAGACTCTAATCAAGCTCTATGCCGCCAAGCACAATCCGTTTGTCTACTTCCGCAGTGTGCAGGAAGACGAAAACCCAGGTGTCAGCCTGAAGCATGTAGTCGGCTTTGATGGAGCGCAGGGCCTGTTTGAAGACCTCGGCTCTGATCACGTGCCGCAGTTCTCGTTTATTGCGCCGAATCAGTGTAATGACCAGCATGGGCGTGGTAACGCCGGTCCATCCTGCGATTTTGATCCCAACGACAATGGCACTCGGGCCGGATTAAACCCGGGATTGATCTACCTGGGGGACCTGACGCTGAGGAACCTGGTTAAGGCAATTCACAAGTCCCCAGCCTGGAAGGAAGGTCGAAACGCGATCGTCGTCCTGTGGGACGAAAACGACTACAGCTTCGTGCCAAATACGAACCG
>QIAS01000134.1:7311-11899 GCA_003225615.1 Acidobacteriota bacterium
TGCCTGCGACGAGGAGGTCAAAGTAATGTCCGACCTGTTTGGCGTCGGCGAGGACCACTAGATCACCGAGTTGTGCAGCGGAGGAGTCCACCCCAAGGCACAGGCTCCGGCCGTGCCCCGCAAAACCGGCGGGTGACGCTGACACGGAGGCGTACCTTTCGTGATATTACTTGGCAGGCGTCCAAGAAACCGGCGTCTGCGACATTGAGCGGGTGCGAATCTCGGGAAGGTTTTGTTACAGGCTCTAAGTCTCCTGAAACGATCACTGCGGCTCGCCTTCAAAGCGGGCAAGCTGAAGTCCTTACCGTTTGTTCCGATGCTCAAGGAAAACAACGTGAGGCGCTGATTTCTGGAACTTGACGGCTATTCGCGCTTAGCTGGCGAGTGCGCGAAACTCGGACTCTGGCTTCGCGCATTGCTTGAAACTTCATACACCTTCGGGTTTTCGGCGGCCCGAGCTGGTTTCCATGCGCTACAGGCAAATAAACCTGCTCACTGGCACGATCTCGCTCGAAACGTAGACCTTTCAATCGCACGATGCTGTGCACACAGCCGCGGCTTCGGGGCCGCGATCGGCGACGCAGGCGCCGTCAGGAATCGAGATGCCCGCGAACCACTTCTATATTCGGTAGATGCCAATGCGGGAGTCTGGCGTCCGGCATGTGGTCCAGTCGCTTCAGGAACTCTCTGTAGGAACGCTCCTTCATAGAAGCGTCCGTGGTCAATATGTCCATATTTCGGGCTATCGCGTGGGCCACGATGCTTCTATCCGCGCGGGTCAACTGCGCCGTTCCAGCTTGGAAAGAGTCGAGGAGTCTGAGTTGGTCCGGAGTGCCTGGGGGCCGCGCAGTACGTTCGACCAGAACATGCAGTTGCTGCACACTGGTCAGCGGCACGTTGCGACATTCAGTGAAGACGTCATTGATGGTCACGAGCCGAACGCCCCGGCGATGCAGGTCATCGAGCCTGTCGCGGAGGGAACTGTGTGGGTATTTGGCGATGGAAATCAGAATACCTGAATCCAATACGTAACCGGGCATAACAAGTCCTTTCGGGAGAATCACGTGTGTAGGCGATCGCGAGCAGCTTCAGGCTACGTGTTTCTGGAAGGCTGCGAGCGCTTCATCGTCACTGCCGTACAACTTGAAAACGTTGTCCAGGTTCGTGCGTCGGAGCACATCATTGACGTGCTTATTAGGCGAGACCAGCATGAGTTCGCCGCCACGGTTTTTGGCCGAGATCCAGAGACCAACTAAAGTGCCCAGTCCGGCGCTGTCGATATGATCTACTCTTTCCAGATTCACGATAATCTTCGGAGTTCCTGACAGCATATGCCGGACTCTGTCGCGCAAGGCGGCGCTTTCATCGCCAAACACGATACGACCCTCGCACTGAAGGATGAATACATCGCCGGATATCCGTGTTTCTACCTTTAACGCCATTCAGTGTGCTCCGAGGTGACGAGTCTGCCTACACGGCAGTAGCCTGTCAATTCAACCCGAGCCGTAAGAAGGTTCGGCTCATCACTCTCCGCTTGCCAGCCAATTGATCGCTTCGTCTCGCGTCTGGAAGCGCGGGAATTCACGCCGGGAGAAGGTTCTGAGCGCCTCGTAGAAGACTTTGGGCAAACTCTCGGCGCCTATAAAAGCCGCGCGCTTCACAAACGGCCTGTCAAACACCGCAACTTCTTTTAGGCGTGTGAAGGCAGCGCGGCTAAATCGCGCAGCGGTGAAGTCGCTCAAGATGAGCACCGACCTGGACGATTGTGCCGTCACGAATTTCTGTAACTCACTTGCGATCTTCGTCACCTGTTCTAGACTACAGTTGGGAAAGTCGATCAGCATTATCTGCTTGCCCTGGTGGTTTATGAAGCGCAAGCGATCGATACGGGTTCCTCCCGCAGGCTGCGCCGAAAACGTGCGTGAAGCTGAGGCCATGGGACAAGAACCCACTTCAGGCAGCGGCCGCGAGTCGCTTCATCGTCTCTGCCCACTGCCGGGCTCCCCTTTCCGAGTCGATTATTTGCTCGGGCCAGGTGATTGAAAGGTAGACGGGCGGGCCGACCAGAAACGCGAAGCGTTGTCGCGGGCTCGCACCTTTAGTCTGCTCATAGAATTCGAGGGCATCTCCGGGCAGATACCGGCGGACATCGAGCAGTATTAAATCGTACGTATTTGATTGCCAAAGCAATCGCGCGGTGGAGAGGTCCTCGGCGGAGTGCACTTCGACGTTATGACTCTGCAGGACGCTGGCGCGCACTTCGCGCGTAGGCTGGCAGCGGTCAATGAGCAGAACTTTCTTCCCGTCAAGAACCGGACGACCACGAAGTGGTGGCGGGAAATACATACTCCACTACCGACGCAGAGAGTGATTCGGGCGGATTCTGCTCCCGAACGGCGCCGGGAGTCAATAGAAATGTAGCAGACCCCCGAGAGCCCCGATCGCGAGCGACCACACCGACCGAAGACCCGGTTGCACGGTTTTATATCGTGGTGAAGGATTCCCCTTATCGTGGGCAGCAGCTAGTGCCTCAGTCAGCCGTATTGCAAGATCAAAGAAACTTCTCCAAGGGCAAGCCGCTTTCAGGAATGACCCGTTTTTGCTCTCCTCTGAGTTGGCAGGAATAAAACCCACGGGGGCCAGTTATGAACTCTGAAGGTTACAAAAACGGAGGGCAGATGACAGACGAGAAGCACGGTCTGATCGATCAGAACTTGCAAGACCTCAACGACGATGGCATTGATCGTCGCGGGTTCCTGAAGTGCATGGCATGGGCTGGCACAGGCCTAGTCTGGACCATGAGCGGAGGCATTCCGGTGTCTCGGGCGTTCGCAAAGACCGCGAACCGGAGTGCCGGTAAAGGCACGGATTTTATGTTTGTGCAGATCAGTGACAGCCACATTGGCTTTAACAAGCCAGCCAATCCGGATGTGAGCACCACTCTGCAGACGGCAATCAACAAGATTAATGCGATGCCTCAAACACCGGCTTTCATCATTCACACCGGTGATCTAAGTCAGCTCTCGAAACCGAGTGAGTTCGACACGCTGGATCAACTATTAAAAGGAGCATCTGCAAAACAGATCTACTTTGTGCCGGGTGAGCACGACATGCTGACCGACAACGGAGAGCAATATCTCCAACGCTACGGGAAAGGTACAAAGGGCGCTGGATGGTCCAGCTTCGATCACAAGGGCGTGCATTTCGTTGGTCTCGTGAACGTCGCCAATTTAAAGGCTGGAGGCATGGGGTCGCTGGGGCACGAGCAACTGGAGTGGCTGGAGGACGATCTCCAGGGCCGTTCTGCGAGCACGCCTATTGTGCTCTACGCGCACATTCCTCTGTGGAACATCTATCCAGACTGGGGCTGGGGAACGGACGACAGCGAACAAGCCTTGTCTTACGTCAAGCGTTTCGGTTCCGTGACGGTGTTAAACGGTCACATCCACCAGATCATGCAAAAGATTGAGGGTAAGGTTTCGTTCCACACAGCGATGTCGACTGCTTTCCCCCAACCTGCGCCGGGAGCAGCTCCCTCGGCTGGCCCCATGAAAGTGCCAGCCGAGCAGTTGCAGCGGGTCTTGGGTATCACCGATGTCCACTATGTGGTCAGCGGTCGGAGCCTCGCAATCGTCGATTCGCCACTCAGTGCCCCGGAGCCGTCGGAAAACGGGGGCGGCCTGGCGGTGGTTGAATCAACACTTAGGTAGGAACCCAAAGAACCGGCTCAGGTCAAGCAGATCAAGGAAGAAGATCAGTACCAAGAAGGAGATAAAACAATGACGAGACAGAATGTATGCTTTGTGAGTTTGGCGGCGCCCGTGATGATTGCGGTACTGCTGTTAGCGGGATCAACGAGAGTGACCGCGAGCGACCAATCTTCAGGGGCGAACGCCGATGTGAAGATTGATAACTTCAGTTTTGGACCACAGACGGTCACGGTACACGTCGGAGCGATGATGATATTCCCCACACGGTGGTTAGCACGGACGGTGTGTTCAAGTCGAAAGTACGGGATACGGACGAAACGTTCTCCTACACATTTACTAAGGCGGGTACATATGCCTACTTCTGTTCGGTTCACCCGAAGATGACCGGCAGCGTGGTGGTGCAGTGAAAGTTCGACTATAAATGGCATTTGGAATAGGAATGACTTTCCGTTCCCAGCAGGAGAACCCCTATGGCTCGCGCGCGAATTTGACTGCCAAGGTCAGGCCTCCCCTGATCGTTAATGCCTCGGCTACGAATTACTCGTAGCCGGGGCCGGCAGAGGCGCCGCACTCTTTCCACAGCTTTTCCCAATTCCAGATCCCGCACGCAACCTTGTTGGGCAACGGGAATCCGAGCTGATGCGCCAGCATACACACCTGCCCGCGATGGTGGGCTTCGTGAGAAAGCATGTAGCACAGCATTTCCAGGCCGACCGGCCAAGGGCGGGCCCAGCCGTCTCTGCGAAACTTCTCAATGCCGCCCCCACCACCGCCGAGCGCTTCGGCGAGCATCTCCTGGCAGCGAGCGGCGCTCTTGGCCAATCCCGCGCGGGCCTGCTTCCGCGTGCAGTGCGCGCGGTTGAGCTGTGGTGTGACCT
>QIAS01000134.1:11929-14990 GCA_003225615.1 Acidobacteriota bacterium
AAGATCGCGGCAATGGTGCGGGCCTTGCCGGGCGGTGTGGCTTTCCAGGCGGTAGGGTCAAGATGTTCGATAAGAATCTGGTTCATGTGATCACTGACGGCAAAGATCTGGACCGCAGCTCGGCCGAATTGAGTGGGGACTTCGTGTTGGCGCGTGATCACGGCTCCTACTCCTTGACCCATGATACTTCGGGGCCATCGGCTTCGACAGGAATGCCACTCTTATCTGGGCAGCGTCGTGAACCATTTACGCACTTCACTTACGTTCGAACCACCAATGCTTGGAATTAACTGCCCGGATGAGCCGAGCTTGCCGGTACCCCGGCGAATTCGTGCAAGCGGGGCGGAGTTGTGGGTTGGCTTCAGCGCTTGGGGAATTGGGCTTCGGAACTGACGCCGTTCGCGAAGCCCACAGGTTGCCAGCACTCCCCCATGCCGCCGTCCCTTTTTGACCGCCGGCATTATGGGTGCTGTACCAATCTGCAATATTGGCCGCAGGGCTTGATTTTGGATCTCAAACCGACTTGCGCCCGAGGACGGAAACGGTACAATGGCGCCCGAAGTATGTCAACGGTAATCAAACGGCATATTGCTGGTATACTCAGTGCCCCGCCAAACCGTAATAGCTGCTGAGGTGAATGCCTGTAAGGCAGAGGCTTGGGATTACGATGACTGTCTTTGGGGGATTGGGGTGAGCGTGATGCCTACTGCATCAATAGTGGAACGGAAGACGAGAGGGGGCAATGGAGCCACAAGGGTCTCTTATACTTCCGCATACCAAACTGTCGATAAGCTTAGCGAGCGTGTTTATCAGGGGCTCAAGCGGGACATCATTACTGGGATTTTGCGGCCCGGTGAAGCGGTGACCGAGAAGGATCTGGCAAGCCGATACAAATCAAGTCGAACCCCAGTTCGCGAAGCAGCCCTCCGATTGGAAGAACAAAACCTGCTGCAGAACGTGCCCAACCGAGGGTACTTTGTGACACATCTAACCGTGAAAGATCTCAATGACATCTACGAATATCGGTCGTCGGTCGAGTGCACTTGCGCGGAACTAGCTGCCAGCCGAGGTATCCCAAGCAACAATCTTCCCGAACTGAACAAACTTGCGAGCCGGCGCAGTCGGCCGGATAGCCGCGCCAGTTTTGAGGAGTTCATCGCGGCCGATACCAGCTTCCATATCAATATAGCTCGCCTGACAAGGAATTTTCTGCTTGTGAGGGCGGTTTCCGCAATGAGGTGCCAGATGGAGCGCATCCTTTTTGCGGGTATAGATGCCCTGGACACTTCCTATTACTACGGCGACTTGCCGGTTCATGGTCACCAAGGAATACTACGTGCGATCAAAGAGGGGAATGGGAAGCTGGCGAGGAAGCTTATGCACGAACACATCATGAGTGCAAAGGAAGAAGTCATCCAACTGGTGCAAAATGGTTCAAGGCTGATCTGAGCGGCGTGTTCTTGCGACCTCACGGGTGCAACGGTTCAATCTCGACCGATGAATCAGAAACCTGAGCGGCAACAATTGGCCCGCGGAGCGCTGGGCCAGACTGAAGTTTTGTTCCAGGCCGTGGCTCATCTGGGCCCGGCAGGCGCCGCCATCGTAATTTTCCCATTTCTGACGCACTACGTCGGAGCAGCCGTCCCATTCCTGCTGGCGGTGTGTCTGGTCGCAGTGCTGCTCACCGCACTTTGTGTTTCTTCGCTGGCCCGCCATCTTCCCTCAGCCGGGGGATTTGTTACCTACGTTGGTCAAGGGCTGGGCAAGCGCTTTGGGTTCTTTACCGCGTGGGCGTATTTTCTCTATGATCCGCTGATTCCCACGGTTTCAATCCTCATCGCGGCTGGTTTTTTGGAACAAGTACTGAAGAGGCAATTGGACGTTTCTGTGCCTTGGTGGATCACCACCTTGGCTTGTCTGGGCGTCGTCCACTTGGTTACGTATGCCGGGGTGAAACAGTCGGCCAAGCTGAACATGCTGCTGGGCGCTGCTGAGTGCGTGATGCTCTTGTTGCTGAGCGTTTCGGTGATCAGTCACATCGGCCGAGGAGGGCAATCCCTTGTCCCATTCCGATTTCCGAAAAGCGGGGCTCATGAGCTCTTCCTTGGATTTGCATTTGCTTTGTTATTGTTTTGCGGTTTTGAATCGGCCGCACCACTTGCAGAGGAGACGAAGAATGCAAAAACGGCGATCCCACGCACGATGATTTCTTCGCTACTGGTAGTCGGTGGGCTCTGGATCTTGACGGGATACGCAATGGTCGTTGGTTTTGGGATCGGCAACGCCGATCAGATGTTGCAGGCCAGTGAAAATCCTTTTTTCAGTCTTGCAAATGGCGTTTGGCATAACGGCTGGATTCTGGTCGCGTTTGCGCTGCTCAACTCCTCGCTGGCGGCTTCCATTGCGGGTCAGAATGCAGGTTCACGTGTAATCTACGCGCTGGGTCGGGCAGGTGTTTTGCCATCGGTCCTGGGGCGCACTCACCCTAAACACCAGACACCACACGTTGCAATCACCTTCCAAACTATCTTAAACGTCGCGGTCTCGATCACATTGGGGCTTTGGCTTGGTCCAATTGGGGCGCTTAATTTCATCGGAGTGCTGATCGCCATAGGCATCATTGTGATTTACATATTGGCGAACGTTTCCGTGATCCCATTGTTCTGGAAACGGTACCGGGAGGAATGGCGAATTCTTCCGCATCTTGTGGTGCCCGTGCTGGCGGTCGGACTGCTCGCGCTGGCGTTCTATTACACGGTGTGGCCTATTCCTCCGCGGCCCCTGTCGGTTGCCGAAGCTTTTGTAGCGCTGTGGCTAGCGGTCGGCGCGGGTCTTGCCATTTTCCTCCGTGGCCGCATCCGAGACGCGCTGGAGCGAGCGGTGTCGATGGTTTATCAGGCCGGTGAAAATCCGGTTCTCGCCGCGGTAAATGACGGTGCGCGGGGCATCGTCACACCGGCACCGATGACAAATAGCAACATGAGTAACACGTAAGCAGGAGTGGTTCGAACCTGCCCTTGATTGGATAAGCGTTATGGATTCCTACGACGCGGTATTTGTG
>QIAS01000538.1:0-1207 GCA_003225615.1 Acidobacteriota bacterium
GAACTCATCCACTTGTTAAAGTATGACCAAGTGCGGCCCGCATCTAATGTTTTAGGACGCATGCTGGCGGAAGCAATCACCGACCTCGCACCCTCCGTCGGAGAAACTAGCCTGCTGGTGGTTCCGGTGCCGCTGCACCCCCGCAAATTGCGCCAGCGCGGTTTCAATCAGGCAGAGCTCATCGCCCGGGCCGCCTTAAAACTTAAACCCGCGGGCGTGCAACTAACTTTAGAGAGCGGGATTTTAGAGCGGCGGCGCCAGACTCAATCGCAGATCGGGCTCAGCCGCCATCAGCGACGTGAGAACATGCGCGGCGCTTTTGCGGTGACCAAACCGGCCGAGCTGGAAGGTCGGGAAGTCCTGCTGGTAGACGATGTTTTCACCACCGGAACCACCGTGTCGGAGTGCGCCCGCATGCTGCGTCGCGCCGGCGCCGCCCGCGTCTGGGTCGCCACCGTCGCGCGCACACTGAAGGTTGAGGCTACTTTCGCCCTCTCCGAAGAAGAAGAGGAGTCGCGCTTGGCCATGGCCGCACACGGGTAAGGCACCTTCCGTTGGGGGCTAACCTTTCAGGATGGATGGAGTAAGGCTTTGGTGATGTTTGCGGCTTGAAAGTTCAGCATTAGAGTGGAAGGAAATCACCGGTCCCAAGCGGCGTTTCCAGGGAATTTTGATAAGAGATGTCAGGAAAGTTTCACAATCCGATCGGAGTCGGCAGAAACACCATAGTTCCGCCTGCCGTGCTGATGACCACTCATCAGGACGGCAATGGCCACGCTCTGCACGCTCCCGTGCTCGTGCTCAATGCCTCGTATGAGCCCATCAACGTCTGTGCCGCCCGCCGTGCCATTGTGCTCGTGCTCAAGGGCGTCGCCATGACCGAGGAAGAGAACGGTCATTTCCTCCACGCCGCACGCCTCGCCCTGCGAGTTCCCTCAGTCATTCGGCTGCTCGAATACCGCCGTATCCCGCACCAGAGCCGGGCTCTGTCGCGCAAGAACATCCTGCTGCGCGATCGCAATACCTGCCAATACTGCGGTGAAGTGCTGCTTTCGAGCGAACTGACGCTCGACCACGTGATTCCGCGCTCCCGCGGTGGTTCCTCCACTTGGGAAAATCTTGTTGCCTGCTGCCATTCTTGCAATCGCCAGAAAGGAAACCAGTTCCCCGCCGAAGCCGACATGAAGCTCCTGCGCGAGCCCCGCGC
>QIAS01000538.1:1275-2098 GCA_003225615.1 Acidobacteriota bacterium
ATTCGCGAATGCGAAGAAAATGCGGAGTCGAAGGATTCCCTGAACTGCTGGGCTAGTTTTATCGCTTGGATCTTTCCCGCCGATCACTGCTGGGGCTGCTTCTGCGGCTCTGGCGCCTTCTGCCCCTTGGGAATTTCCTTCCCTTCATACGTAATCTTCACATTCGATCCAAACCGCTTGTAGTTGGAATATTTCACGATTTCGCGAATGTGTACTTCTTGCATGGAGAAGTGCAGCGTGTCATCGGCCTTGGTATAGGTGGGAAACCAGTATTTGTTGTCAATCTGCTCGCGCCAGGTAGTGAATTTGGGGAAAAGATTCTCGCCTTTTTTGCTGCGGATATCCGGTACCGTCTTGCCATAGGTTTTGACGATCTGAAAATCGCGGTCGTCCACCCACACCCGTCCCTGGAAGTAGCGCTTATCCTTCTCAATAGTCTTCGGCGCGATGTCGAAAACGTAGCAGTGCAACTCGTCTTCCTGCTGCTGCCCCACGTACAGGATGTTGTACTCGTTGATTTCATCGCTGGTCAGCACGAATGGCAGCCGGTTGCGAATGTCGCTCAGGTCTTCTTTAGTGATAGAAATGCCGCCATTTTCGAGGCTGGATTGGGGAGCGAACACCACATTCTCCAGCCGCTTCCCTTTGTCATCAAATAGGACATCGAAGACTTCTTGGTACTCTCCAGTCACCGTACCCCCGTCGAGAGTCTGCACCTTCACTTCCTGCCGGTACGTATACTGGTCGCGCGCCTCCTTAAATTCCTTCTCCTTGGCGGCAAAACGGTGGATGATCTCTTCCGGCGTAATGCCTTTCGGCTGCG
>QIAS01000539.1:0-1714 GCA_003225615.1 Acidobacteriota bacterium
TGCCAGAAGACCAGCAATTGGAGCACCTGCATCGCAATCTGTACTTTGCGGAGTGCAACGATGCTCTCGCCCGGCTCCACGGATTCGCCTCCGGCCAGGACATGCGTGGCCTGCCTTTGCGCGATCTGTTCGACATTTCTCAGGGAAAGAATCTTATCCTCGTACGTCAATTCCTGCGCTCCGGATATCTGGTTCTGGAAGGTGAATCGCTGGAGACCGCTCCTGACGGCCAAACCCGCTACTTTCTCAATAGTGTGAGTGGGGTAGTCGTCAACGGATTACTGCTGCGCATCTGGGGTTCTCAGAGGGAAATTACCGAACAACGTCGCCTTGAGTCGCAACTCCGCCAAGCCCAGAAGATGGAAGCCATTGGCCGCCTCGCCGGCGGCGTGGCCCATGACTTCAACAACCTGCTCTCCGTCATCCACGGCTATACGGAGATTCTCTTGCGCCGTTTTCGCCCCGGCGATCCCGCTTACCGGGAAGCCGATCAGGTGCTCACCGCGACGGAACGTGCCGCCGCTCTCACCCAGCAGCTGTTAGCTTTTGGCCGAAAGCAGGTACTCGTTCCCCGCGTCATCGATCTCAATTCCGTCGTCAAAGACATGGATCACATGCTCCGCCGCCTCATCCGCGAAGACATTGATCTCGGCATGCGCACCGAACCCGAGTTGTGGCTGGTTCGCGCTGACCCTGCTCAGATGGAGCAGGTCATCATTAACCTGGCGGTCAACGCCAGCGACGCGATCCCCAGTGGCGGCCGTGTAACCATCGAGACCAGGAACATGTTCCTCGACCAAAGCGCCGTTCGCCAGGACCCCGCGCTCACTCCCGGCCACTACGTTGTGCTTTCGGTGAGCGACACGGGCATTGGCATGGACGCCGAGACCCGCGCCAGAATCTTTGAGCCCTTCTTCACCACCAAAGAATTGACCAAGGGAACAGGCCTCGGTCTTGCCACGGTCTATGGCATCGTGCAGCAGAGCGGGGGGCACATCTCCGTCTACAGCGAGCCCGGACACGGGTCCACCTTCAAGATCTATCTGCCCAGAGCCGAAGGCAAACTGGAGCCGGTCATTGCCCTGGGTAAGCTGGAACCGCCGCCCAAGGGCTCGGGGACTGTGCTGTTGGTGGAGGACGATGCCGCCGTCCGCGGCCTGGCTCGCGAAGTCCTACAGGAGCAGGGTTACACCGTGCTCGCCGCCGGCAGCGGCGCCGAAGCCCTCCAAGCCGTCGAGAGCCACGCCGAGAAAATCGACCTCCTGCTGACCGATGTAATCATGCCGGGCATGGCGGGGGACGAATTGGTCGAACACCTCCGCCTCAGGCTGCCCGAACTGAAAGTGGTATTCGTCTCCGGCTATGCCAACGACTCCATCCCCAAAATCATCACCGACGGTCACACCGCCTTCCTCCAAAAACCCTTCCCAGTCGAGGACCTGGTCCGCAAAGTTTATGAGATGACGGCAGGCAGGTAGGATTTTTCCCGGTATTGCGGCTCTGCCTTCCCCGCATGCCTGAAGAGAGAAGGGTGGCGCAGGGCCTCTGGCCCTGCATTCAGGCCAGCTATCCAAGAACCGGCTTTACCCGCTGAGTACGCTCTGAGTAAACCTGGCTATTCAAGAACCCTGCGGCACCCATCTTTTCCTGACAGTTTCTTAAGCCAATGGTGCTCTGCCACTCAACCGTCCTGCCGCCTAAGAAAAGGCGGGTG
>QIAS01000539.1:1730-3760 GCA_003225615.1 Acidobacteriota bacterium
CTTGCAAGAACTAAGCCAGGATAGCTGCCGCTTCCTCTTTATCTACATCGCTGACCAGAGGAATGCCGCTGATGCGCGCCGCGTCTGGAGTCAGTGCCGCAATGTCAGTCCGATCGATGTACCGGGTGGCAAACTTGCGCGCCCCGGCCATCAATTGCCGCAACCCTTGCGCCACGCGTTGATAATAGGTGTAGAACCCGATCGCTCCAGTAGGGAGTTTGTTGAAGCGATCGCCATATTTCTCCCGCAGTTCGGTCGAACTCACAAAGATCTCATCCACGGTTGTGCCGAACCGCTCAATGTAAATCGGCAGTGTCTGCGCCTCGATCGACTTGCCGATAGTCTTCGCGACCATCGCCGCCGCCAGCGGGCTGCGCGCCCAAGCGACCATCTTCACGTATGGAGCGCAGAGCGCGAATCCTTTGAAAATCTGATCTTCAAATGTGAATCCGCCGGCCAGCGCGATGGGAGGAACGTACTCGCCCTTGCGCGCCAGTTCATCGCAGTACTGCCGCAGCAGCGAATGGAGTTCGATTCCCGGAATGCCCCACTCGTTCATCATGCGCCACGGGCTCATGCCAGTGCCGCCGCCTGCAGCGTCCACGGTGAGCAGGTCTAGCTTGGCCAGCGACGCGAACTTCACTGCCCGTGCCAGATCCACCGGGCGATAGGCGCCAGTCTTGAGCGTAATCCATTTCGCCCCCGCCTTGCGCAGATCTTCCACCCGCTTGAGGAAGCCTTCCTTAGTAACCATTCCCACGCGCGAGTGTCGTTCAAACTCATGGAACGCGCCCTTGCGGAAAGCTTCAATTACTACGTGAGGAAAGCTTCAATTACTACGTGATTCGATGGATTCGGCAGCACAACATACCCGCGCTTCTGCAACTCCTGCGCCTTAGCAAGGTCTTTGATCTTCACTTCGCCACCAATGTCCTTCGCGCCCTGCCCCCATTTCAATTCCACCGCCTTCACACCCAGCTTCTTGATGGCATATTCCTGCACGCCCAGCATGGTATCTTCCACGTTGGCCTGCACGAAGACTTCGCCATAACCGTCCGTCTGCCACTCACGGAACAATTGAACGCGCCACTCCAGGTCCGAACTGGAGATCACTTTGCCGTCCGCAAACCTCGAATCCATGTCCATGCCGACCACGTTCTCGCCAATGGCGATCCCAGTGCCGGTAATGGCCGCGCCCACCGCCAGTCCGGGCCAGTTGTTCTTGGCCACGTTGGTCGAGCCCATCGCGGCCACGGTAAACGGCAGCTTGTAGCGAATGCCGTTATCGGCGCCGATTGTGGTCTCAAGATCGACGGCAGGGAATAGCGCGCGATTGGAATCTTCCTCAATCCCCCACGCTCCCGCAGCCCGGCCCAGAATCGTGAAATGCGACAGGTCCACCGGATAATCTTTCTGCGACGCGGTGGTGATGATGCCGAACGGCTGCGGATAAATCATCTCGGCTCCGCGATAGGCACTCTTGCCGATCTCGCACATGCCGATGCAGCCATCGACGCAGGTTGTACACATTCCACTGAATGGGCTGATCGAATCTTCCGTGCGATTCTTGGTCAGCGTGGCGGCGGAGGCGTTAAGGTGTGTAAGAGTCATGGCAGTTTCTCCACTATTTATTCACTAAATGGATATTTTGTATCGACTGTAACTGTGCCTGCTTATCAGCGCGGAAAGGGCCGCCGATTTCGCAGGCATGGCACGGATCTAGAAAACACATCGCGTGGTCGTAACTCTGGAAACAAACCGTCGAAATATTCAGGCAGCCGTTGCAAAGTGTCGTCTCGGCTTGCGCCCCCTGGCAGCGCAATTCGCAAACCGGGCAAACGTACAGGCAAGCTCCACACTGACGGCACAACTCGCTGGTCATGTCGAAAGGCCGGGTCACGCTGCGGTTCACTCCACGCCCGGAAAAGCCAATCGCCCCAGCCATCATCTGCTGCTCGCAAGTGCGCACACACAGCCCACACTGGATGCAAGTCTCGTTCTTCCGCTCATAGCGGCAAGTGCGCAAGCCC
>QIAS01000135.1 GCA_003225615.1 Acidobacteriota bacterium
CATGAATCTTTCTTTTTGTCCGGCGCTACGCCATTACGGGTAGCTGCTCTATCGCTGCCTCTTTTTCAAACGGGCACGGTTTTCCTTCCAGGTGGTCCTCAAATTCCTTTCTGAATTTCTTTACGAATGCGATTGTCGGCATCGCTGCGGCGTCGCCCAACGGACAGAACGTTCTGCCCAGCATGTTTTCTGCGAGGTATTGAATGTTGTCGATGTCTTTTTTCAGTCCCCCTCCGGCATGGAAGCGGGTAAGAGTTTTCTTCAGCCAGTCGGTTCCCTCGCGGCACGGAATGCACCAGCCGCAGCTTTCGTGTTGGTAGAACTTCATGGTGCGAAGGGCGAACTTCACTATACACGTGCTATCGTCGAGCACCACGACGCCACCTGAGCCCAGCATGGAGCCCGCTTTCATCAGCGAATCGAAGTCCATGGAGACGTCGACCTCGTCCGCCGTCAGGCAAGGCGTGGAAGATCCGCCCGGGACCACGGCTTTCAGCTTCCGACTGTTGGGAATGCCTCCGCCGACCTCATAGATCATCTTCTTGAGGTTGTATCCCATGGGCAGTTCGTAGACGCCCGGGCGGGCGAGGTTTCCGCTCAGGCAGAACAGGCGCGTGCCGCCGTTCTTTGGCGGGCCGATGGCTGCGTACCATTCCGCGCCGCCCAGAATAATTGGCGGGACACTGGCCAGAGTTTCGGCATTATTGATGACCGTCGGTCCTCCCCAGAGTCCGACCACGGCAGGGAAGGGAGGTCGTACGCGCGGGATGCCGCGCTTGCCTTCGAGCGATTCCATCAGCGCCGATTCTTCTCCCACCTCATATGCTCCAGCTCCGCCGTGCCAGTACACGTCAAAATCGTATCCGCTGCCAAGAATGTTCTTGCCCAGAAAGCCGCGAGCATAGGCGTCTTTGAGCGCTTTCTGCATGATCTCAGAAAGGTAGCGGTACTCTCCGCGAATGTAGATGTAGCCGGTATGCGAACCTACGGCGAGCCCTGCGATAACGACACCCTCGATCACAGCATGCGGGTCATGTTCGAATATGAGGCGATCCTTGCAGGTACCGGGTTCGCTCTCGTCTCCGTTGCACAGGACGTATTTGGGCTTGGGCGACTGCTTGGGCACAAACGACCACTTCAGGCCGGTGTTAAAACCTGCACCGCCGCGCCCGCGCAGGCCGGAGTTCTTGACCTCGTTGACGATGGCGTCGGGCTGCATTCCCAGCGCTTTCTGCACGGCCTTGTAGCCGTCGAGCTCAAGATAGCGATCGATGCTGGTCGCACCTTGGCCGAAGCGCTTGGAAACCACGCGCACTTCGTCGGGATGGGAAACGAGAGAAGCCATTTTTGATTGTCGATTTTTGATCGTTGATTTTTGATTTTTGATTGTTGAGGTGCCGTGGTCTTCAATCAACAATCTAAAATCGATAATCAAAAATTCTCCTATTGCGTTCCTTTCTTCTTGTACTCGTCCAAGGTTTTGTCGATTTTCTCGGGCGTCAGGTTCTCGTGGAAGTCATAATTGACCTGGGCAGCCGGGGCCCAGCTGCAGGCTCCAATGCATTCGACTTCTTCCAGCGAAAACAGTCCATCTGCGGTGGTTCCTTTGTGACCGATACCCAGTTTTTTCTTGCAGTGTTGGAAAATATCTTCGCCCCCACGCAACATGCACGAGATATTGGTGCAGATCTGCACGTTGTACTTACCCCGAGATTTGGTGGTCAGCATGGAGTAATAGCTGATTACGTTGCGCACCTCGAGTTCGGTCAGATCGAGGCGCCGGGCAAATTCCGTAATGGCCTCGCCCGTCAAGTAGCCGATCTCGTCCTGCGCGTAAAGCAGCGTGGGAACGAGAACGGAGCGTTTCGTCGGATAGTGCGTGAGCATCTCCGAGAAGCGTTGTTCGAATTGATCAGAAAATCTCATGAAAGCACTACCGATCGATTTCCCCCAATACAATATCGATAGATCCGATGGCCGCTACGACGTCTGCGATCAGCCTGCCTTCGCACATCAGGGGTAATAGTTGCAGGTTGGCGAGGCAGGCGGCACGCATGTGAACGCGATAAGGCTTCGCGGTTCCATCGCTAATGACGTAATAACCCATTTCCCCACGAGGCGATTCGACCGCTTGATAAACCTCGCCTGCAGGAACCGAGAAGCCTTCGGTGATGATCTTAAAGTGATAGATGAGGGCTTCCATCTCGGTCTTCATTTTCTCGCGGTCGGGGAGCACCACCTTGGGAGCGTTCGCTTTAATGGGACCTTCGGGCATTCCATCCAGCGCCTGCCGCGCAATTGCATTGGACTCGCGCAGCTCCTGCACGCGGCAGGCGTACCGGGCAAAAACATCGCCGTCCTGTGAAATCGGCACCTTGAATTTGAAATTGTCGTAGCCGGAGTAGGGCATGTCGCGACGGAGGTCAAAATCCACTCCACTCGCCCGCAGCGTAGGCCCGCTCGCACCCAAAGCAATGGCATCTTCAGCAGCGATCCGGGCTACTCCTTTGGTACGCATCTTCCAGATCGGATTGGTGGTCAGCAGGTTCTCATATTCATCAACCTTCTCCGGGAAGTGGTTGACGAAGGCGCGCACGCGATCAAAAAATCCGAGCGGCGGCTCCAGCGCCAATCCTCCAATGCGGAAATACGAGGTCATCATGCGCTGGCCGCTGACCATTTCAAACAGCCGCAGGATGTCCTCGCGCTCGCGAAAACAGTAGAGAAATACCGACATGGCCCCGATATCAAGCGCGTGTGTACCTAGCCACACCAGGTGTGAGTTGATGCGCGTCAGTTCGTTCAGCAGAACCCGCATCCATTGCGCTTTCGGTGGAATTTCCAGGCCGAGCAGTTTCTCAACCGCCAGGCAGTAGCACAGATTATTGGTTAGCGGACACAGGTAGTCGATTCGATCAGTGAGCGGCACGACCTGCTGGTAGAACTTAGCCTCGCAGGTTTTCTCAATTCCGGTATGCAGATAGCCAATATCCGGCATGATGCGGATGACGGTTTCGCCGTCGATTTCCAGAATCACCCGCAACACTCCGTGTGTGGACGGGTGCTGCGGCCCCATGTTCAGGATCATGGTGCGATCCTGAGCGGGTTCGAGGACCGACATGGGATTGAGGTGGGCCATGGCTAGCGGTAGCCCTCCACCGGGTAGTCTTTTCGCAAAGGGTGGCCTTCCCAGTCCTCCGGCATCTGTATCCGCCTGAGATAGGGATGACCGGTGAAGCGGATGCCGAAGAGATCAAAGACTTCTCTTTCAAAGAAGTTTGCGGCCGGCCAAACCGAGGTGACGGACTCAAGCACTGGACTGGCGCCTTCAAGCTTAACTTTCAGTCGCACCCGTTCCTTGTTGGCGATCGATAGCAGATGATAGACAACTTCGAAGCGTGGTTCGGAGGGGTGCCAATCCACGCAGGTCACGTCAGCGAGAAAGGTGAAGGGGCAGTTCGGGTCATTGCGGAGCAGGGTACAGGCTTCGCGAATGCAGGAACGATCTACGTAAATGGTCAGTTCGTCGCGATCGAACTTGACCGAATGGACCGAATCGGGGTTCCATGCCAATAGAGGAGCCAAAGCAGGATGTGCTTTCAGCAGCTCCCGATCGGTGATGGCCGGAGACAGCGACATCAGATCTCACCTCGTGAAGCTGAGGTTGTCTTGCCCCAGTCCAGAACTCCCTTTTTCCAGATATAAAAGTAACCGACCAGCAGAATGGCGATATATACAAGCATTTCCCAGAAGCCGAACATCTTTAACTGCCTTAATATGACTGCCCAGGGGTAGAGAAAGACAGCTTCTACGTCGAACAGAATGAAGAGCATTGCGACGAGGTAAAACTTGACGGAAAAGCGCTGGCGGGCATCGCCCACAGGAATCATGCCGCATTCGTAGGGGGAAAGTTTGGCTCGGGTAGGCTTACGATATCCAATTAGCCACGAGAGCAGCACGATAGCAACCGCCACGATCCCGGCAAGGAGGAAGTGAATCAGTAATGGCAGGTAGCGGGCGAAGTAATTGTCGGGCATAGGGGAGCTATATATAATTCGCGCCAAGCACTGCTTAAACGTTCTAGATTAGATTTCGCATCCGGTGGTGTCAAGCGAGGCGCCGATGGCCTGAGTGCTGCTTTGCCTTGACTTTCGCCGCTGCTGAATCGAGTGTTCATGATTTTCGGTTTCAATACGGACGTAAAACACGAAAGTACGGTCTATCACGTGCAGAGTGAAGCGCGCGAAAGCGAGCAGGTCCTGCAGACTCAGGTGTTCGTCCGCGGGAGATGCATCGGCAAACGCGCTACTTCGTATGCCGAGCGGCTATCCAAGGGAACGTTTAACGATCAGCAGAAGGAGCAGGTGCTTCGCGACCAGCACCGCATGGTCCTGGATTCGATTCGGGATGGCAAGCTGGAGAGCGTTCTCGACAAGCGCGACACCCCGGAGACGCTGGCCGGTATTAAAGAACTCGATTTGCAGTGGGTAAATGCCGATTCGATCCATGCTGATCAGAATTTGATCATGCGCTTACGGGTCACTGAAGGTGGTTCCGCTGTGCAGGGCGCGCGGCTCACCTTCCGCTTTGCACGACCCGATGCCGCCCCCTTCTACACCCAGGTAATAACCGATTCTGGAGGCACCGCGGAAATGAAATTGGTAATGGAAGAGGCCGCGCTTCCCGACTCCTCGGTCCTCGTCCAAGCCAGCTACGGCGGCCGCACTGCCACTCGTAAGTTCCGTTTGCGCAAGGTGGAATAAATCTCACTGTAGAGACCGGACTTGCCCCCCCTTTTCTGGAGGCGCACAGGAAGCCGGCAGCATGGTTCCCGGCAGACGGGAAGGGAAGCGTCGTACCTCTTGTCCTCCTCTACTGAATGAAAATTGAGATTAATGGCGAACCGCGCAGCTTCGAGGGTTCCTTGACGCTTTCTTCACTGATCGAACATCTGGGCATGAAATCGGATCGGGTAGCGGTGGAGTTGAATCGCGAGATCGTCCCTAGGGAACGATGGTCCGGGACGCGGCTATCGGAAGGAGACCGCCTGGAGATCGTGCACTTCGTGGGCGGCGGGACTCATTTTCTGCTTTCTGATCTATCTCTGAAGTAGCCCGCTACAGCCTCAGATCTATTTGGCCGGAACTCCTCTAGTTAATGCCTCTGGCGTTAAATCTTCCATTGACATGTGACAAGTCCCGCCTAAAATGTTTCAAACATTTGCAGCTATCCGTGTTTAAAACATTTTTGGCAGAAAAATGCAGAATCAGTTCACATCCCGCGAGGTCGTGGCGCTGACCGGAATCACGCCGCGCCAATTGCAGTGGTGGGACGAACGCCGGATCGTAGTTCCTTCCCGGCAAGGCCACCGTCGTTTGTATTCCATGGAGGAGCTTGCCGAAGTTGCGGTCATTTGCGAGTTGCGACGTCGAGGATTCTCGCTGCAACGAGTTCGCAAGGTGATTCGCTTCCTGCAGCAGGAGTTCGGGAAACGGCTAGCGGAGACCGTAACTGGCGCCTCCGATTACCATCTGCTCACCGATGGCACGAATTTATACCTGGAGACTTCGACGCGGCAAATTGTTGACATCCTCAAAAATGCCCGCCAGCCGATGCTTACGATCTGTTTGAGTGATGCCATCCGCCGAGTACGGGCTGATGTGCGCGCAGGAATGAAGCGCAATGTTTCCGTCGTTAGGGGGGCTGTATCCAGTTTGAATAAGGCAAGCAGGGTTTCATGACACAGCAAGGTTTGGTTCCGCGGGAGGCGCGATGATTGGAGAACTCAACGTGCTGAGTGAGTGGATTCCTGAACAGATGCTTCCCGGCACGATGTTCGTGCTGGAGAACGCCGGCGAGGTTGGCGAGAAAGAAGATCCTTACTGGGCGGTGTTGTCTTGCCCCTCATGCGGTACTTTGGGTCTGATTACCCGCAAGCAGCTTGCCGGACTGCTGCCGGTCATTTGCGGTTCCGAAAAGTGCTCCGCGCAGTTCTTTATTCGCGAGAGCGATATCTTGCCTCGCAAACCTTTCTAGTCGTCCTTGAGCAGGCCGCCTCTCGGCAAAATGTTTTTCGCCCGGGAGACGCGGCTAGCCGCATCTCTACAGAAAGTTTGTTTCAGGATTTGCTGGTCTCTATTCTTGGCAGAGGTACCGGGATTTGTTCCACAATCTCAATCCCGAAGCCTTCGAGGGCCGCGACCCTTCGGGGATGATTGGTGAGAAGCCGGATACGGCGGAGATTCAGGTCAGAGAGGATCTGGGCGCCGATGCCGATTTCACGTTGCGTCTTCCGCTCGCTTTCGGGCAGGGAAGGAAGCCGCCGGTCACGATGGAAGGCCAGCATGGTACGGTCGCCAATACGTTCCACCGAAAATCCTTTTGAAGTCTGATGCAAGTAAATCAGAGCGCCTCTGCCCTCATCGGCAATGGCGCGAAGCGAGCCTTCGACGGTTGCCCGGCAATCGCAGGTGGTCGCGCCGAACACATCGCCCATCAGGCAGTGCGCATGCATGCGAACCAGCACAGGCTCGTTGCCGGATTCAAGGTCTCCCCGGACTAGGGCGACGTGCGACTCACCGCCATCCACTTCGCTCTCATAGGCAATCAGACGAAACTCCCCGTGGGCCGTATCCACCAGGGCCTCGCCCACCCGGTGCACATAGCGCTCATGGGCCATGCGATAGCGGATCAGTTCGGCCACCGTGAGCATTTTGAGTTCGTGCGTCTTGCAAAACTCGAGAAGGTCGGGAATCCGGGCCATGGTCCCGTCATCCTTCATGATTTCGCAGATGACGCCCGCGGGGATGAGTCCAGCCAGCCGGGCCAGGTCAACGGAGCCTTCGGTTTGTCCCGCGCGGACCAGCACGCCGCCTTTGCGCGCACGCAGCGGAAAAACATGGCCGGGACGGGCGAGGTCCGCCGGACGCGTTGTGGAATCAATGGCTACCTTGATCGTGCGAGCCCGATCGTACGCCGAAATTCCCGTTGTAACGCCAACGCGGGCATCGATCGCCTCGCAGAATGCGGTTCCATACTGCGAAGTATTTTCCGCCGTCATGGGTCCGATGCGGAGGTGTTCCAGGCGTTCCTCGGTCATCGCCAGGCAGACCAGTCCGCGGCCGTACTTCGCCATGAAATTTATCGCTTCGGGAGAGACTTTTTCTGCGGCAAGAGTGAGATCACCCTCGTTCTCGCGATCTTCGTCATCAACCACCACAATCATCCGCCCTGCGCGGATTTCCTCGATGGCGGTGGGAACGTCGGTGAATTGGGGCGTTTTTGTCACTGCTCATCGATTCTAGCAAAACCCGACGTGAAACTAGTCTCTTGAATTAGGTCTTCGCCTTACCCGCCAACTCCTTCTCTGCGCCCCGGAATAAGGCTCGCAAGGAGCGTATGACCCACCGCATAAGCGTAATAATCACGATCAGTAACCAGAGAACGATGGCTGCCGCAATGTAGGGATGCTTCGTGGCCAACCAGGTCAAGGCTATAGCCAGAAAATCTTCTCCGAGACTCAAGCCGATGTTGGAGAGGGGCTCGGGAGACGGCGTGACGGCAGCACGAACCGCCGTCTTTCCGCCATGGGCGGCGAACGCGATAGCGCCCCCAAGGACCGCACAAACTATCTGTTCTGAGGGTGATAGCTGTGCCGTTGCCCGGTAGGCCAGCAACGCTGCGATCGGTACGCGCACAAAGGTGTGCAGAGCATTCCAGGCCAAGTCAAACGCGGGTATCTTGTCCGCGAAGAACTCAATGCAAAACAGGAGACCGCTGAAGGCGATGACATACCAGCTATCCAGAACATGCAAGGCGGGGGGCAGTGGCAGCCAGCCGGCACGCGCCAGCAGGCCCAGAGTGGCGAGCGTCGCGTAAACGTTAAGTCCGGCGGCGAAACTGATGGCCACCAGCAGCGCCACGAGCTCGTTGGCCGGCAGCTTCATTGCCTGCAGCATAAAAACGCAACAGCTCGGGGCTGGTATTCTCCGCGCTCGGCGGATTTCCAAAAAATTAAGGGTCGCCGAATCGGCGACCCTCGTTTTGTCTTGTTACCGGGTTATAGAGTGGACTCGATCTCAAAGCCCCAAGCTTCCAAAAGTGGCTCAGGAATGTACTTCGAGTTCTTGTTACGGCGTGCCCACTCCCGCAGGCGAGTCGAACGCAAGTACTGGTCGGGAGAAAGCTTGTACTCGCGCACTACCTGCTCGAATTCGGTGACCGTCGGGGTGATTGGCCCAATCGGTTCGGGCTTGCCCCAGTTAGGATTTCCGCGTCGCTTTGCCATGAAGAATGCGCCTCTTACAATTTAGGTAAAGTCCGAAAACTGGAAAAAAGACTTCCAACTGCTTTAGATTCGCCACGCCCCGTTCGGGATTCACGCCAAACTGCGGTGCGCGAGAAAAATCTGAGGGCCCACTGACGAGCCTATGGCTTGTGGAAACGGAACATTCTAGGATGAATTTCCATCCAAGTCAATATAAGGGGCTATTGCCTTTTCCCATACCACACGGAAGCTACTGTAAGCATTAAGGTTAATGTTCACAAATCCACTTGGGTTAAGCCCTTTTAGCCTACATAGTTAACCATGCCATCTTGAGCAGCTACTTTAACCCAGGCAAGCGCCTAACAGTCGACGAAGTATCCGCGCAACAGTCGACGAAGTATCAAAGCTGCACAGGCGCCCAGCATTCCATGTTCTCCAAAATCGATTTCGGCGCCGAACAGCTAATTTTACCCTGAAGTTTTCGAGGCTAAGTCATAGAGCCCGTAGCCGCAAGTTACTGCCGTAACGCAGCTATGGCGCTGGCTCATTGACGCGCCCAAGCCCGCTTCGTAGAGTGCCTTAAGGAGGGAATTCGTGAAGGATATCTACGAAGTTCTCCGCAAAAAACAGGCGCAGCAGGCGCAACTTGGGAAACAGATCGAGGCTCTGCAACATGCGGCAGAAGAGCTGCGCAATGTCGCTCACCTGCTGGATGGCGAAGAAGAGGAAAAGGATTCGGCTGTCAATCATGTGTGAAGGCGCTTTCCCCCAGCCAGGCCGAAGATGGGTTAAAGGCGCGCTATGAGTCTGCAGGCGCTGGTTCTATGTTCCGATGAAAAAATCGTTCGTGTACTACGCCGAGTCCTCAGCGACTTGGAAGTAGCCGTACAGCACTGCCGGAACGCTGAAACTGCCATTCGTTATCTGACTCGCCAGAGATTTGAAGCCGTCATCGTGGATTGCGAGGACGCCGAGACTGCCGCCGAAGTGTTCAAAAGTTTGCGCGCAGCGCCTGCAAATAAGCGTGCCGTCGCGGTCGCTATTATTGGGGGACAAAGTCTGCGCGTTGCATTTGAGATGGGCGCACATTTTGTCCTCTACAAGCCGGTTTCAATGGAGCGTGCCAAGGTCAGCTTCAGGGCCGCTCACTCATTGATGAAACGGGAGCGCCGCCGCAATCTCCGCATTCCCATTCAAATCCCAGTAAGCTTCAGCAAAGGCCAGCGGGCTATGACCATCGACCTGAGCGAGGGCGGCATGGCCGTGCAAGTGCCCCGCAGGTCCATACAGGGTGGCCTACGCCTAAGCTTCACCATTCCGGATAGCAACGAGGTTATAAGCACGGATGCACAGGTAGCCTGGGAGAGTAACACCGGCCAGACCGGTATTCGGTTTATAGATTTGCCCTCCGAGTCGCGCCAGCAATTAAAAGCGTGGCTGAACCGCAATGTTCCTGAAGCAGAGAAGGATGATCCACCAGCAAGCTGCCGTTTGACCGATCTCAGTCTGGGCGGCTGCTATTTGGAGATCGGCGCGCCCTTTCCTGTGCACAGCCGGGTTGTGCTCTCGATGCGTGTAGCCGATCTCTCAGTGCAGGTCGAAGGCGTGGTGAGGGTCATGCATCCTGAGGCGGGTATGGGCGTGGAATTCACCCAGAGAACGGCCCAGCAGCGCCAGCAGGTCGAAAAGTTTATCGAGGCGTTAATGCAGAGCAAAGGCGTTTTGCCCGATCTTTTGGTCGAGCCGGACGGATTGGAAGCAGATGCACCTGAGGCGGGTACCACGGTTGCGGTGAGCGAAGAAGCGGAAGATCCGTTGCTCGAACTGTTCCGCAATCGAGGCGAACTCCCGGCCGAAGCTTTTCTGGGCGAGCTTCGAAAGCAACGACGTAACCACGGCTCCAGTTCTGCCGAGACTGTACTGGAGATGTAGCTTCCTACCGCGCCCCTTTCTGCCACGCAGCGATTGAAATCCCTACCCATCAAGTTAGCCAATAAACTATTCAGGGGCACAGGATTTTTCGAGAGACGAATAATCAGGGTATTGCTGGTCGTGCGCGGAGGATTCGAAATGGACGCTCGCACTTGACGGCCATGATGAAATTGCCGCTCGTATCCGGCACGACGCGCAATACTCTGCCCGCCGCGGTTAATGATAGCTTTGCACGCGGGACGAGCGGTTTGAGGCCGACCGCCAATCGCACACGCGAACCTCGCGCAATCGCGACGCCAGCGCGCAGCAGAATGCCATGCAGGCTGATGTTTTCCGATTCCGCAACTAGCTGGCCTGAACTAGCCGGCGCCTCCAATAAGACCGGCAAGCGCAGCCCATACCTAAGCTCTTTTCGGACCTGCTGTCCGGGAAAACGGCACACCACAATTTTTACAGTATGTAGCGAAGCCGTCCGGCACAAGTCACTTTCAGTCTACGGGGGGAACCCCCGAGTACACTAAATGCC
Source organism: Acidobacteriota bacterium (assembly GCA_003225615.1). Taxonomy (GTDB): domain Bacteria; phylum Acidobacteriota; class Terriglobia; order Terriglobales; family Acidobacteriaceae; genus QIAS01. The sequence goes on from QIAS01000135.1 coordinate 10,725, forward strand.
GCACGCATAAACGACGTCAACCCAGCGAGTCGCGCCCAGCGATTCTGGTGCCCGGGGACGGAATCGAACCGTCACGCCCCTTTCGGGGCCCGGGATTTTAAGTCCCGTGCGTCTGCCAGTTTCGCCACCCGGGCGCATTGAAAACGTTGTGGTTACTGTACACCAAGCGTCGGCACCGTAAGGACTGTAGCGGGAAGTGTAGCGACCCTGGAGCCTTTTTCGGACGCCTGTTTTGCGTTGTCCTCAAGAGCATCGAAGGCTCTTTCCATTGTCTCCGGCGTTGGATGCACGTACCGCTGTGACACTGTGATTGAGGAATGTCCCATGATTCGCATGATGGTGAATGCATCAGCTCCGGCCTCGCCTAATCGAGTCCCTAATGTGTGCCGGAGTGAATGCAGTCGAGCAGGTAATACGCCTTAAATGCCGGAGCTTCTTCCACCGTGCCCTCGGCAAGATAGCGGCGCAATAACTGGACGGCGAGCGGGAAGTTGCGTCCGGCGCGGATGAGAGTTTCGGCTGCATCCACTAAAACGTCCTGGCGATTCCTGGGCGCGGTTAACACGTGATTGACTGCCTCTTCCATGTTGTCGAGGCGGCGAGCGCGCCGGTAAAAGATGGCCAGATCTAGCCAGCCATCCGCGCTGCCGTGGCTGCCTTCCAGAGCGGCGCGGTATTCCCGCTCGGCACTTATGCTGTCTTTGTCTTTCTCTGCCAGTCGTGCCATGACCCAGTGCGCCTTGGAGGGATTCAGCTTGTTT
>QIAS01000540.1:0-1772 GCA_003225615.1 Acidobacteriota bacterium
CAGTTGGCAATCCAAAAAGGCTCGGCAGTGCTGTGGCTTCTTGGTTCTGGAACATGGTTGCTTACCGGAACCCTGTTCCCGGTGAGCAGCTTGCCGAAAGCGTTGCGCAGTTTCTCGGCGTTGATTCCTATCACACACTCACTGGATGGCATGCGGCTGGCGCTGCTGCAGGGTGTCCCATTTGCTTTTCTTGGGCGGGAAGTGGTGACCTTGGGACTGTTCTGCCTGTTGTTGCTGCCGTTTAGCCTGCTGGTTTTCTCCTACACTCTGCGTCGGGCGCGGTTAGAGGGAACACTTTCGTTCTACTAGTTCCGCAATTCGCGAGTTTTGGGGTGTGCACCTCGTGACCAGGTTTCTGTGTTTCTCATGTTGCCTTTGTCGCCGGAAGACAAACAGGTATCGGAAGAGGTAACAATACTTAGTATTCCCTGCAAGTCTGTTGTACACTGCCGTTAATTCCTGCAAATGTCTGAGGGGACTGCTGCTCGCGAAGAGAATAAGTGTAGTCTGGCGGCAGAACTGCTGGGCTGCTGCGGAGAACTGCGTCTACGCGCGACCGGCACAAGCATGCTGCCCGCCCTTTGGCCAAGCGATCTGATCACGATCCGTGCTGAAGAATTTGATCGTGTGGCGCCGGGCGACATAATCCTTTACGCACGCGGCAATCGCTTTTTCATTCACCGCGTCGTCAAAGCTCCTGTCGACAACGGGTGCCGCACCCTGATCACTCGTGGCGATGCTCTCGCCGAAAACGATCCTCCAGTCTGCGACCATGAGTTCTTGGGCAAAGCCGCCCGTGTACACCGCCTCGGACGACCGGTGAGTGTGCGCCAGAGTCGCAGTATCTGGCGCCAGGTTTTTGCCGCGATCCTCTCCCGTTCAGATTTTGTGCGGCGCTTGCTGCTGCACCTGCATGCGACAAGAACAAGAGCAATGAATTTTCATTCGCGAGTGCCAGTTGGTTTCACGCAGGAGCGGCTCCCTATGACGACCTGTGACGGGTTGCATCGCTAAGGCAGATATGACCACCTCCACGGCAGAAATCCGGAGGCACGAAATTGCGATTGAGATTGGGGGTGTGCCGCTCCTGCTGCGCACATGCGATGCGGCATTCCGGAACCTTTTGGAGGAGCGCTACACCGGCTTTGTGGGGGCCTCCAGGAATCCGCGCCTTCAATTCGACATCGATCTGGTGGATTCTGTCGAATCCGCCCCGGATGAGGTGGAAGTAACGAAACATTTAGGGTTGTGGTCGTTGCGCCGAGCCGATTTCCGCGCCGAATGGGACGCCGCAGCGGGCAAAGGAAGGATTCGCCAGTCGGCCAATCCCTATTCCATAGATTCGGTCCTGCGCATTGTCCACAGCCTTATCCTGGCGCAGGAAGGCGGCTTCCTGCTGCATTCCGCCAGCGCGATTCGTAACGGGAGCGCTTTTTTGTTCTCCGGGGTGTCTGGAGCGGGAAAGACTACAATCTCCCGTCTCGCTCCGAGCGATGTCACGTTGTTGACCGATGAAGTGTCTTATGTGCGCCCGCGCGCCCATGGATATGAGGCATGCGGCACGCCATTCGCTGGCGAACTGGCGCGCGTGGGCGAGAACTGCTCGGCGCCGTTGTCCACGCTGTTTTTTCTGGAGCAGGGATCAGAGAACTGCGTCGCCCCAATTCATCCGTCGGACGCGGTCCGCTCATTGTTACGCAACATATTGTTCTTTGCGGAGGGTGATCCGGAACTTGTCCATCTCCTCTTCCGAACGCTTTTTCACTTTGTGG
>QIAS01000540.1:1802-3603 GCA_003225615.1 Acidobacteriota bacterium
TTGGCTAAGACTTTGGGGAAATTGCATGAACGAAAAATATATCGCGCGAAGCTCTGAAATTGCAGCCCGCCTCTTGGGCGGAGAAATGATGATCATGTCGGCTGTGGATTCCACCTTTTTCACCTTGAACGAGGTAGGGACCATGATCTGGCAAGCCGCAGATGGCCGCACTCCGCTTTCAGAAATTATTCGGCAAATGTGCGACCACTTCGACGTTGACCCAGATATTGCGCGTCAGGACGCAGAGCAGTTTGTCACCGAGTTATCACAATACAGCATTCTGCTGGTTTCAGACGCGCCCATTGAAATTCCTGTGCCGATGAGTGCTTCCCGATGAGTCTGATGGACCAGATGCATCAGAAGGCGATGGAACTGGGCATTCCCGTCGATGTCCATCTGGACGTCACCTACCGCTGCAACGAACGCTGTGTGCACTGTTATCTCGACCACGACGATCACGGCGAAATGAGCAAGGCAGAGATAAAAGAACTGCTGCAGGAACTCGCGGACATAGGCGTTTTCTCAGTCACTTTCAGCGGCGGAGAAGTCTTCATGCGGCGCGATTTTGTTGACCTCGTCGAGCACGCCCGCCGTCTGCTCTTCGCCGTAAGAATAAAAACAAACGGCGTCATGATTCGGTCGACCAAATCCAGATCAGCGTTTATTCCCATCGCCCCGAAGTTCACGACGCCATCACCAAGTTGCCCGGGTCATGGAAGCGCTCCATCGCCGCTATTCGATTCCTGAAATCTCACGGGCTGCGGGTGGCCATTGCCAACGTGTTGATGACCGCAAACATGCATGATCATCAGGGAGTTCAGGCGCTGGCCAGGGAATTGGGAGTTCGCTACAACCTCGATCCGACTATCACTCCGAAGATGGATGGGAACACGTCTAGTCTCAGTCTGCGAATTCCCGGCAATGAACTCAATAGCGTCTTCCACAACGAGGCGCTGATCGGAAACGTCAAGGAGTTCTGCCTTCCTCCCAGTCCCGCGAGCGCCGACGATCTCGAAGACCACCCGTGTAGCGCCGGGCACTCCTCCTGCTATGTCTCTCCGTATGGAGATGTGTTCCCCTGCGTGCAATTCCCGCTGCCCAGCGGCAACGTGCGCCGGCAAAAGTTTCTGGATATCTGGCGTAATTCCCGGCAACTCGAAGAGGTACGCTCGATCCGCCTGAAGGATCTGCCAGTTTGCTCCACCTGCAGTCATGCGGCGGCTTGCACCCGCTGCCCCGGGCTAGCCTACATGGAGGGCAACATGCGTGGCCCATCCTCGGCCGACTGCGAAAAGTCCTTTCAGAGAACCGGAATTCCCTCCGCTAACATGGTGCGCCAGAAACGACTCGTCCCTCCCCCCACCCTGGTGCAGATACAACCTCTAAGTGTCTAGTTTTGAGTGGGATTCCGGCTGCACCATTAGTTTCCCTAGGTGGATTTTCGGGTTACTTTAGTGGCCCGGAAGCGGATGATCGAAGCGCTTTCAGGCGTAAAATTTTACAAGGTCCCACAATGATTACCACTCCTGACGCCACCGCCTCTCGCCGCAACACCCGTGTCCGATGGGAAATCCCCATCCGGCTGACCAGCCTCGATCCTGCCCATCCTTTTATGGAGAAGGGACAAACTCTGGTCGTAAATCCACAAGGGTGTGGCGTGAAGTTTTCTCGCCCGGTGGAAGTTGGCACTGCGGTTCAGTTGGATGGTCTACCGGGAGTTGGAAGCGTCACTGCGCACGTAGCCAACTGCATCTCCCTCGGAGCGGAGTCGAAACTCTGGCTACTCGGTCTCGCCCTTGAT
>QIAS01000347.1:0-9253 GCA_003225615.1 Acidobacteriota bacterium
CGGAGAAATCCGTCGCGCCGGAGACTAAACGAATTGTCGCGCGATTGGCGGCGCTATTTTCTCTTGACAGTCTGGGCGGCGGGTTCCTCACTGATGCGCTGGTCGCGTACTGGTTTTTCCGGCGATTCGGCATTCCAGAACAGCAACTGGGTGTCTTGTTCTTCGCCGTGCATCTTTTGAATGCGGGATCGCATCTGGGAGCGGCATGGCTGGCGCGGAAGATTGGCCTGCTGAATACGATGGTCTTCACTCATCTGCCGTCCAGCCTCTTTCTGATTGCCGTGCCGTTTGCGCCGTCGTCAAAAGTGGCGATTGTTCTGTTCCTACTCCGTGAGGCACTGGTCGAGATGGATGTTCCGACCCGGCAGTCTTATATTGCTGCACTCGTGCGGCCAGAGGATCGAACCTTCGCCAGCGGGATCACCAACCTTGCCCGCAACGTCTTCTGGGCAGTTTCTTCGTCGCTGGCGGGAGTCTTTATGCAGGGCGTGTCATTTTCCGCGCCCCTGGTGGCCGGAGGAGGAATGAAGATTGCCTACGACATTCTTCTTTATCGCGCATTCCGTAACTTAAAAGCGCCCGAAGAGATTTTGCGCGAAAGAGACCGCCGCCGGCCAGAGGTGGCTGGCAGTTTGTGACCGGGAATGCAAGCGATTATTTACGCAATATCAAAAAGAGCTCACAAAAAAAGAAAGGATCAATGGGTTATGAGCAAGAAAATAGTTTCAAAATCGACGAGTGTGATTCAACTGATTTGTGCAGTCGTACTGCTGGCCATCATGAGCCAGCCAGCCCTGAGTCAGCCCGACAAGTCGGCTTCCGCGAGTGCGGGCGAGTGGAAGCAGGTGGAAGACGCCATGGGACGTCCCGGGCAGGTCATGGGCACAGCAATTCGTTTTGGGATGCCACGCAAGGATCTGCATGTGACCGCCAACGGTGTCACAGTCAAAGCCGGGCTCGCGCTAGGTTCATGGGCTGCGTTCACGCGAAGCGGAAACAACGCCGTGGTGATGGGCGACCTAGTGCTTACCGAGGACGAGGTCAGTCCGGTAATGCGCAAGCTGCAACAAGGTGGCGTTGAGATTTCGGCGTTGCACAATCACTTGCTCGGCGAGCAACCCCGGGTAATGTACCTGCACATTTCGACCCAGGGCGACGCCGTGAAAATAGCACAAGTAATTCATGATGCCTTGGGACTTACCAAGACACCGGGTCCGGACACGGGCGCCGCGCCAGCCAGCTCCGAAGCGCTTGGAATAGACCAAAAGAAGATCGAAGAAATTCTGGGGCAGAGCGGCAAGGTGAACGGCGGAATTTTGCAATTCGGGGTCCCGCGGGCGGAGACGATTACAGAACACGGAATCTCTGTGCCCCCGGCCATGGGAGTCGCCACCGCCCTTAATTTTCAACCCACCGGCGAGGGCAAAGCGGCCATTACAGGTGACTTCGTGCTGCTCGGGAAAGAAGTGAATCCGGTGATGAAGGCGCTGCGCGACGACGGCATTGAAGTCACCGCTGTACACAGCCACATGCTGATGGAAGAACCGCGGTTGTTCTTCATGCATTTCTGGGGGAACGATGACGCGGCCAAACTGGCAAAAGGCGTGCGTGCGGCGCTCGACTTGACGAACTCAAAGAAGCAGTAAACGGCATTTCTGGATAACGACATGAATCCGGCTACCAAGACTGGACTCTCACCTGCGTCCGTCCCCCTGCTGCGTTTTGTCGGCTACTTTCTCTGGTTGGGCACGGTCGGCTTCGGTGGGCCGATCGCCCTGGCAGGTTACATGCAACGGGATCTTGTCGATGGGCGCGGCTGGATCAGTAAAGAGGATTATGTCGAAGGCTTGGCCCTGGCCCAATTGGCGCCAGGACCGCTGGCCGCACAGCTGGCGATTTATCTCGGATACATCCGCGCCGGAATTCTGGGAGCGACGCTCGTGGGGTTCGCTTTCATCCTGCCGTCATTCCTCATGGTTCTGGCCCTCTCCGCCGCGTACATGCGTTATGGCGGGCTGAGTTGGATGCAAGGAATGTTTTATGGAATTGGGGCGGCGGTCATCGCCATCATCGCGCGCTCCGCATTTAAGCTCACCAAGTTGACTTTGGCTAAGGACAAGCTGCTCTGGTCCATCTTTGCGGTACTGGCGGTTTCTACGGCGTGGACCTCGCGGGAGATCATCTGGCTGTTCCTGTTAGGCGGCGTGGTGGCCCTGGTCGCCAAGTCTTTTCCTCTCCGCACACCGGCCGGAAGCGCTGCCGGATTATTTGTGGCGGCCGCTGGACTGTCCTTTGGCGGACAAATTACCGAAATATTTTTGTACTTCGCCAAGGCCGGCATGTTCGTGTTCGGCAGTGGCCTGGCCATTGTGCCCTTCCTCTATGGCGGAGTAGTGCAGGGACATCACTGGCTGAACGATCGTCAATTCGTAGATGCGGTCGCAGTAGCAATGATCACACCCGGTCCGGTGGTAATCACAGTCGCGTTCATCGGATATCTCGTTGCCGGAACCGCAGGCGCTACGGCGGCCGCGCTGGGCGTTTTCTATCTAGTAGTGGTGGTGCTTGCGCCGTCATACAAGCGCTGGGCGAAGAATCCGCAGTTAAACGCATTTGTGCGTGGTGTCACCGCCGCAGCAACTGGGGCGATCGCGGGCGCGGTCGTTGTTCTGGCGCGCCGTTCTATTTACGACATCCCAACCGTGTTGATCGCTGCGGTTAGCCTCGCCATTCTCCTACGCTGGAAAATTCCCGAGCCGCTGATCATTACAGCGGCCGCAGTCGCAGGACTGCTTTTACGGCACGCGTAACTATCCCGATATAAGTTTCACCCGCTGATTTACAATTGCCAACTTCCAATCGGCAATTCTCGTTGTAATTGGAAATCGAGGAGGACTCGTGATTCCCATTCTCATTGTGCTTGCGTTACTTGGCGGCGGTACGCAATTTTCCTTCGCGCAGAATGTCGTGCGCTATCACGTCACCATGAAAGATGTGAAATACGTCTACGGCGCGGCGGAGCCGGTAGCGCGTTTGAAGTCCGGCGACGTGCTGGAGACCAACACGGTAGACGCCTTCGGCAATGCGATCCAGAAGCCGGGAGACACGTTGAACCTGGTGAAAGGCGACAATCCGCTGACTGGCCCATTTTATGTCGAAGGCGCCCAGCCAGGCGACACCCTGGCGGTGAAAATTCTGGACCTACAGGTAGATGGCAACCAGGGCGTAGGCGCGCTGGCGCCGGGCTTTGGCGCTTTGAATCCCACCAACTACACGCCGATGCTGAACACTTCGGTGCCGGAGAAAATTTGGTTTTACCCCATCGACCACGCCACGAACACAGCAACTTTCAAGGCACTCGATTCCAATTTCTCGGTGAAAATTCCACTGCATCCTTTTTTCGGCTGTATTGGAGTCGCTCCAGCCGGCGGTGAGGCGCGGAGTTCAATTGTGCCGGCGGAATTTGGCGGCAACATGGACTCGCCGGAAGCCAGCGTGGGCAACACGGTTTATTTTCCCGTGAATGTCGCGGGCGCGCTGCTCTACATGGGAGATGGCCACGCCGCCATGGGCGACGGCGAAGTGGCCGGAACGGCGATTGAAGTCCCGCTCCGGGCGCGCGTGCAGGTGAGTGTAATCAAGGGGCAGAAGATCAACTGGCCCCGCTTTGAGAACGACGATTCCATTATGACGGTCGGTGCGTACCGCCCTTTAGACGATGCCTTACGCATTGCCTTTGTGGAGTTGGTGGGCTGGATTCGTCAAGATTACGGGCTATCTGAAATGGACAGTTACGAACTGCTGTCCAAGGTGGCGAAGATTCACCTGAACGAGATGGTAGATCCGAATTATGTAGTCGTGGCATCGGTGGAGAAGAAGTATTTACCGGCAAAGAAGAAGTGACAGTTCCACGGGGGCTGAGCCGGGTCCAACATCCAATAGCTACTGGTCATCAATTAACACGTCTCAAGTGTCTGTGACGCGAGCCCTTCCGAATCCGTCTCTATAGCACTACAATGCTTTACCTACTAAGCTCCAACAAGTTTTCAAAATATGTCCTCCCGACGTATGCCCAGGTACGCACCGGTGTATTCATCTGTCGTGTTAGTGCTGCTGCTCGTAGTGCTAGGTCTTTCGAGCACACTATCTGCCCAGGCACCGCGAACTAAAGCGCCGCCGACCGTTGTTTTCATGACCGACTTTGGCACGGTAGATGACTCGGTGGCAATCTGCCGGGGAGTGATGTACTCGATCACGCCGGATTTGCGCATCGTGGATCTCACCCACCAGGTGACGCCGTTTTCCATCCTCGGCGGCACACGCTTTCTCTACGGTGCCACACCGTATTATCCGGCGGGCACAGTATTCGTGGTGGTCGTCGACCCCGGAGTCGGGAGTGCGCGGAAGGCGGTAGTAGTGAAGTCTAAGCGCGGTCAATATTTTGGTTTGATGACGCTGGTCGAAGATAGAGACGGCATCGAGGGCGTACACGAGATTACCAATCCTACCTTCATGATTGGCTCGAAACTGTCGTCCACTTTTCACGGCAGAGACATTTTCTCGCCCGTGGGGGCGCACCTGGCCCGCGGAGACAACTGGACGCAAGTCGGTCCGGAGATGCCGGTTAAAGACCTTGTTCGGCTCGACTTGCAGCCGTCGAAGCTCGATGAGCGGGGAATCAGCGGCGAAATAATCGCTACTGACGGACCCTTTGGAAATCTCGTCACCAACATCAGCGGCGACGAATTTTACAAACTCGGTTACGAGCACGGGCAGGACGTGCGCGTAATCATCGGCAAAACTGAAATGACAGTGCCGTTCGTACGAACCTTCAGCGATGTGGCATTGAATAAGCCGCTCTTATATATCGACTCGCGCGGACGCCTCGGCCTGGCGGTAAACCAGGGCAGCTTCGCAGAAACTTACAAGATTCGACCGCCACAACCCATCTTCATTCCGCGGAAAGAAAAATAGGTTTTATTGGGAGGACCTCTCCATGACGAACGCGACACAAATATCGAGAAACTCAAAAGTACTTTTAATCCTTACCATCATCCTCCTGCTTGCATCGCCAGCATGGCCACAGAGCTTCCGGGGATCAATTCGCGGCAAAGTACTGGATGCCAGTGGCGGGATGATTGCCGGGGCGAAAGTGTCGGCGAAAAGTGAAGCCACGGGTAACGGGCGTGAGACAGTAACGGCGGCCGACGGCGGCTACGTGTTGCCCGAGTTGCCTGCCGGTATATACGTCGTCACGGCACAAGCTGCTGGACTGTCGCCGGTTGCACAGAACATAGTCGTGAATGTCGGTTTGGACACTACGGCGAATTTCGATCTCTCCAAAGTGGAGCGCAAGGTGGAGCGCGTGACCGTCACCGCCAGCGCACCGGTCATTGAGGCCACGCGAGACGTTCTCAGTGAAGTGGTGGACAGGAAGCTAGTCGCTGAACTGCCACTGAACGGCCGCGATTTCGGAAAGTTGGTGGCTCTCGTGCCGGGCGTCACGGTGGAGCCCTCGGGCGTGGCCGGCACGCAGTTCGGCTTTGGCCAATTCAACATAGACGGCAACCGTGACCGCTCGAATAATTACACGCTCGACGGGACGGACAACAACGATCCTTATTTCAACAACTCCGCACTAAACCAGGTAGGCATTACGGGGGCCCCGGCGACGCTGCTGCCGGTGGATGCCATCCAGGAGTTCAACCTGCAATCGCAGTTCAGCCCGGAGTATGGGCGCAACAGCGGTTCAGTAGTCAACATCATTACGCGGTCTGGGACCAACCAGTTGCATGGCTCGGTATTTGAATTCGTACGCAACAGCGCAATGGACGCGCGAAACTATTTCAATACCGAATCGCGGAAAACTTCGTTTGAAAATAACCAGTTTGGCGCCTCCCTGGGCGGCCCGGTCATTAAAAACAAGACCTTCTTCTTCGGAGCGTTTGAAGGGCAACGCGAGCGCGTGGGATCGGACTTCATTCTGAATGTGCCCACGATGGCACAGCGCCAGAGAGCGCGGCAAGTGGCGCTGAGTCAAACCGATCCCGTCACCTCAAGTCCCATACTCACGCAAATCAACCCAGCCTTAGATGCAGTTCTAGATTTCTATCCAACCAGCGACACGCCGCAGATACCTGCGGTGGTGCGAGACAAGAACGATCTCAACAATTTCATCGTCAAATTGGATCACAATCTCACCAACAACGAACAGTTGACCGGCCGGTATGCCTTCGGGCAGAGTGACCAGACATTCCCGCTCGGGAATAATGGTGGATTCGGCAAAGGATCCCGACTAGCGCCGTTCGCGCAGACATCGCCCACGCGAGTGCAAGTGGTTTCGCTGAGCCTGCTCTCGACGCTCAGCAGCACGAAAATCAACGAGGTGCGTTTTGGATACAGCCGATACCGCACATCATTCAGTTCGCTCGACGCGAACTTCGATCCTACGAGTATTGGCTTGAATCTGGGAACGAGCAAGTTGGGGCTGCCGGAAGTTGATTTCAGCACGCCGCTACTCGAGAATCTTGGAGCCCAAGGCTTCAGTGTTCCCCGTGGCCGGACGAGTCAGACTTACCAGATCCTCGACAATTTCACCTGGTTGCATGGCAAACACACATTCAAGTTTGGGGGAGAATTTCGCCGCGCTGCCATTGCGAACTTCAACGACAACTTGGAACGCGGAATTTTCTCTTTTGGGTCCTCGGGTCTCGATCCTGACCCGGTCGTGGATGTGCTGGCGAATTTCTATCTAGGCAACGCGTTTGTGCTGGCGCTCACCGGCGACACTCATCGCACCACCTACAACAACGGGATCGCCTTTTTTATTCAGGACGATTACCGCGCAACCTCGACTCTGACTTTGAACCTTGGCCTGCGCTGGGAGTACTTCGGGCCCATGAGCGAGAAGCGCAATCTTCTCTCGAACCTGGCCTCGGATGGAACTCTCGCCATGGTGGGCACTCACGGGCTGGACGGAGTGTACGAACGGGATCTGAATAATTTTGGGCCGCGTGTGGGTTTTGCATGGAACCTGCGCCCCCGAACAGTTCTACGCGGCGGTTATGGCGTTTACTACGACTACGTGCCCCAGGACCTGTTGATCGCCAACTTCACGTCTTCAGCCGGAGTGGCAACCAACCCAGTCGGCCCGGTGCCCGTGTTGCCGCTAAACTTCGATCCCACGGCCTTCAACGGAAGCAATCCGGGAGCCCCGGTGTTGACGGTCAATAACACGGGGCCATTCAGCATCTTTGCAACGCCAAGAAAGTTTCCCACTCCTTACACGCAAAACTGGAACCTGAATGTGCAGGAGCAGCTGGCTGAGAACGCCTCGCTGGAGATCGGGTATGTCGGCAGCAAGGGTACCAAGCTGGTGCGACTCACCGACGCGAATGAGCCAGCTCCTTTCGGCTCTGGGCCGAACCCAAACTTTGGAACCATGGATATGCTGGTGCCGATCAGTTCTTCTACTTACCACGCGCTGCAGACAACTTTTCGCATTCAGAACACGCACGGCTTCTCCGGATTTGTCACCTACGGTTGGTCAAAGTCGCTGGACGATGCTTCGGATGGCATCGATTTTGTGTCAGGAGCTGCGTTCCCCCAGGATCCCGGCAATCTGAAAGCAGAGCGTGGGCCCTCGACCTTTGACACCAAGCACCGCTTCACGGCGGCGCTGAATTACGACCTGCCGGCGTGGCACTCCCTGGGCCGCTTTGGCTCGGGTTGGCAGTTGAACTGGATTGCAAGTGCGCAGAGCGGGCGTCCTATCCCAATTACCACCTCGGATGATGAGACGGGACGGTTCTACTTCAATGAGCGCCCCAACCTCCTGCCGGGGGTAAATCCGATCATGTCGCACTGGAACCCAGTGACGGGCTACCTCAATCCGCTGGCATTCCAGCAACCGCTGGATGGGGAATTCGGCAACCTTTGCCGCAACTGCATCTATGGCCCGAACTACTGGAACCTCGATTTTTCCATCACCAAGAACACCAGAATTAAGGAGGGGCTCGGCCTGCAGTTCCGGGCGGAGTTCTTCAATATCTTCAATCACCCGAATTTTGCTTTGCCAAATGGCAGCCTGACTCCGGGACTAGACCAGTTCGGTGGACTGCAGTGCAGTCCGGCTCAGGCGTGCTATGCCGGAACTGTCTCCCAGACACCAGATGTGGCGCAGGGAAATCCCGGTCTGGGTGGTGGAGGGCCGCGGGTGGTCCAGTTGGGGTTGAAGTTGGTTTTCTAGAGTTGGTCAGGAAGAGGGACGCGGCAAGCCGCGTCTTTACAAGGAATGCATGGGCAGGCTAAACCTCGAAGTCTGCCGCTATGCGCGGGAGCACTGCTTTTAGCAGCGCCTCGAATTGGCCGCGCACCCGTTCTCCGGTTTCCAGCACTTCGCGGTGATCGATCGGCTTGTCGAGAATTCCTGCTGCCATATTCGTCACACAGGAAATCGCCAGAACTTTCAGCCCCATGTGGACGGCCGCAACCGCCTCAGAGATAGTAGACATCCCCACGAGATCGGCTCCAATGGTCCGCAGGTAGCGGATTTCCGCAGGGGTTTCGTAGCTCGGGCCTAGCATCGCCGCATACACGCCCTGGTACACCGTCATCCCCAGCTTACCCGCCTCTTCCACGGTCGCTTCGCGGTAAGACCTCCAATAGGCCTTGGTCATATCTGGAAAACGTTGGCCCAGGCGATCATCGTTAGGCCCGAGCAACGGATTGTGGCCTTGCAAGTTGATGTGGTCGCTGACCACGACCAGGGCTCCCTGTTCATATTCGAGATTGATGCCGCCGGCAGCATTGGTGAGAATGACCGCTCGGACGCCCATGCGCCCGAACACTCGGATTGGGAATGCCACCTCTTTAGCCGTATATCCCTCGTACAGGTGCACGCGGCCTTGCATTGCAGCGAGCGGGATATCACCGGCCTTACCGATTACCATTTGCCCGGCGTGGCCGATTGCAGTGGAACGCGGGAAAGCGGGGATTTGAGAGTAAGGAATGCGAGCCGCGTTGGTAAGTTGGTCGGCAAAGGCGCCGAGACCGGAACCCAGCACCAGCCCGATCTTCGGACGAAGTTTGGTTTGGGATAACAGGAACTGCGCGGCCGACTCAGCGCGGGTAAAATCGTCGGGCATCTTCGGCGCATTCTAGCACCAGCTCCTTCGTAGACCTTCGTGTCCTTGGTGGCTAGCAAGATTTATTGAAAACCACAAAGGACACAAAGGAACACAAAGGAATACGG
>QIAS01000347.1:9638-16927 GCA_003225615.1 Acidobacteriota bacterium
CAATACGTTGCGTTGCGACATTTCGCGCATCAGGCCAAGGGGGTCGTGCTCATTCATCACCGCCACACCGTGGCCGATCCGTTCCGCATGGCCGCGCTCGATGGAATCCCGAATGTGAAAGCGCAAGCCCTCCGGTGGTACCAGGCCCATGGCAAGTTCGTCGGCGTGCAAGCTGATGTGTACTTTCGGATATATGCGGTGGAGGTAGTCCAGCATCTGCATATGTAGCTCGAAATCGTGCATCGGGACGTACCAGTCTTCGGGCATCACGAGATTGAGGCCAACAAAGCGCGAATCGGCCTGGGCGAGTTCGAACCCGAGAACAATTTGGGCAAACACCTGCTCGCGCGGCAGGCCTCGTAGCACCTGATAGAGGAAACGGGCCTTCACGTCGCAGCCCGGACTCGCCTGCGGGGTGCCGCACTTGAGCAGGGCATGCATTTTGCCCTCATCGCGGTCGAGTTCCTTTCGAGTCGCGGAGGCCACGTCCTTGAGTCCCCCACCCAGGAGCTTGTCACGCTGTTTTCCGAAGTCGTCGTCCCAGCCCAGCTTTGCGCCTAGCAGCGCTGCTTGCATGCCGTCGGACGTGTTCATCAGTTCAAGATACTGCAAGTGGTCGGCGGCAGCGCGGGACGCGGCTTCGGCCAGTGAATCGCCGATGTGGTTGAAAATGGCCGGAAAAAACTTGTCAAAGGTCGCAAAAAAGTGGTCGTGCGCCGATTCTTCCCGGTTCCAATTGCGCATGGACCATGCATCTATGATGGAGTTGTAAAGCACCGGGTCCTGATAAGCGCAACTGATGGCGGGCTTGCTAGTGAACTTCTGGCAGCCGCGATCGCAAGGAGGTGCAATAAGGACCGAAGTGGTTCGGTCTACGCAAAAACCATCACTCGCCGCGAAGTCGATAAAACTCTCGGCATAGATGGCACCGGGTAGGTGGTTGTGCAGATCCCCGCCCTTGGGCAGGCCTTGCAGAAATGCGATCAATAATTGCGGGTTACGGCGAATGGAATCGAGATAACGAGCAGTGCTGTCCTCCGAGGCGGAAGCAGCCTCGCCGGAAGCAGCAGCCGGTGTGACCCAACCGCCGGCGATTAGATACAGCATGATCAGAGGCCACACACATTGCTTTCTTCCGCCCACGGAGATCCTCCAGTTGATATCGGAGAAGCCGCATTCTACTCGTTCACCACCAAAAGCACAGCAACCTTCACCGAAGCATGGGATTCCTCCGCCAAAACCCCTCCTGGCGACCTCAGCGCGCGGAGTTGTCACTTCTTCGACGGACGCTCCAAATCTTTATCCAGAGCCATTTCTGCTGGGATTTTCACACAGCGACAAGTATTCGAGCCCGCCAGGTTGTGCCCGATCAATTTTGCAAAGTACGCTAAAAACCGCGCCCCGTGCGGCAAGCGCACGGGCATTCGCGATACCAGTTGCACCACATCTGTTACAGGGGCTTGTGGACAGGCTGCACTCGATTGCAACAGAAGGAGATGCAGATGGTTGTTTTTCATTGACTATAAAAGTAAGAAGAGTAAAAACATAATCGTTCTTTGACACGTTCTAAGTTTTCCCGGTTGGTGCGGCGTCCGGGGCTCAAGCAAAGTCACTCTTCAGACCGCAAGGTCAAGAAGAGAGGGTGAGCAAGGGTCTATAGCCAAGTGCTGGTCGAGGCGAACAAGAACATCATGTCAAAGGCAGGATAGAGTCCCGAGGCGTTAAGCAGGTTTATCCGGTTGGCGGTAAGCCCGGAGCCCGAGCAAGGATCGCGCGTTATGCCCCGCAAGGGAAATAACGATGGCAGGTCGGCAAGGGTCTAAAGCGAGCTACTGGCCGAGACGAATGAGCTTAACATCACCTCGGGACTCTTATTTTTCAGGCACCCTCCCCCTGCTTACGCGATTTCAACTGGTGCCTTTTGACACTGCGATGGGAAAATAGCACTCGGCGTTGAACGTTGAACTGGCTAAACGTGCCGGTGGTAGCGAGATCCTCAGATTAGGTAGCTGCCATTGCTGATCGTGCCCAGAAAAACAATGCCGGGCTGGTTGGCCCGGCTTGTTCCCTTACTTACCCATCCGGAACCCCTGTTCAAGGCTCCCAGAAAAGCTTGTCACCGTCTTCTTACACCCTTGGGTCGCCTTACATCACCAATGCCAAATTCTCCAGTTCGTGCTGCAGAACGCGTAGAGCACACCCTGCCATTTCCACCCGGCCGGCTGCATCGATGGCTGCTTCTGGGGATACCCCGTAACCTCTTCCCATGAGAAATACCTGCAAAAGTTCGGCGGCCTCGCGGGAATCGATCATACCGCTTTGCAAAAGATCGTTCCGTAGAGCCGTCAGCTCTGTAACGGAAAATCGCTCTTTCATGGCCGTCATCACCTCCGACCTTTCCCTCTCTTAAGCTATTAGACTCATCGGCAGCCACAGACGTTGCATGCAATTGAGGTGCCGCAGCCGCACCCCACATGGGGGGGAACTCAGCAGTGTCTTTGAATAGTGAACTCGTTTAGCTTCGGGCACTTGCAGGCAGGCCTGACTTCGGTCACTTCCCTGAAGTGACGAAAAGGGTTATTCCAGAGTTGACACTCTGTGTCGTTCCAGAACGCAGCTGAGCGATAGCACGCAACTGCCTAGGGAAGGCGCACTTAGGAGGGGTCGATCGTAGCCTCGTCGATCAACATGACGGGTATATTGTCCCGAATCGGATAGACCCGCCGGCACTCACTACACTTAAGGCTCTCACCGTTTCCTTGCACTGTGACCGGCTTCTTACAAGCGGGGCAGACGAGAATCTCCAGCAAATCTTTGTCAATCATGGGCGGAATTCTACGCCAGCCCGCGGTAGCAGGGAAGATCCTTGAGTTCGTATGTACCAAGAGTTCGATAATTTTCATTGCCGATTGCCAGTCTTGAAACTCGCGCCTAGTCGGCGCGCGCCTTCAAATCGCAAATTGGCAATTGAAAATTGTAAATTGTAAGTCCTCATCCACATCGTCAGGCGTGGATTTAAGATAAGATTCTTGTTTCCTTAATCCATTCTGGCGAGGGTTCATGGCTGCCATTATTCTGGACGGCAACAAGATCGCTGCGGAAATCCGGGCAGAAGTCGCCGCCGAGGTGAAGTCTTTGGCCGGGGCAGGAGTGCGCCCCGGGCTCGCGGTTGTACTAGTGGGCAACAATGCGGCCTCGGAAATCTATGTTCGCGGCAAGGTCAAGAGCTGCGAAGAATTGGGCATCTACAGCGAGAAGCACACCCCACCTGACACCGTTTCTACCTCCGAACTGCTTCGCCTGGTTGAGGATCTGAACCGGCGGGACGAAATCGACGGCATCCTGGTGCAGCTTCCCTTGCCTCCACAGGTGGATTCCAAGAAGATCCTCATGGCAGTTGATCCGGCGAAGGATGTGGACGGCTTTCATCCAGTGAATGTCGGTTTCCTCTCCACCCAGCGTCCCGGTCTGGTTCCATGCACCCCGGCTGGGATCATTGAGATTCTCAAACGCAGCCACATCCCAATAGCAGGCCAGGAAGCAGTCGTCGTAGGACGCAGCGACATTGTAGGTAAGCCCACTGCCATGTTGCTGATAAACGGCAACGCCACCGTGACCGTCTGCCATTCCAAGACACGTGACCTGCCGGGGGTGTGTCGGCGGGCCGACATCCTGATTGCCGCCATCGGACGCGCCGGCATGGTTACACGCGACTTTGTTAAGCCGGGAGCCACGGTCATCGACGTCGGCATAAATAAGGTGACCGATCCCGCCGAGTTCCAGCGCCTGTTTGCCGGCAATGCCAAGCGGGAAGAAACTTTTCGCAGCAAAGGGTCCACCCTGGTCGGAGACGTTCATCCCGAGGTGGCCGAAGTCGCTGGAGCCATCACGCCCGTTCCTGGTGGGGTGGGTCCCTTGACCATTGCCATGCTGATGGTAAACACATTGCGTGCGATGAAATTACGGCGCGCCGCCGAAATCCCGGCGTTATCGAAAGCCTGATACTTCATCACGGAGCAAGGAGGAGAAGAACCGGCGTTCGGTCGTTCGGAATGCTTTTACGATTTCGCTCCTTGCTGCCTCATGAATGAGTTTTCTCCGTGGTGAATTGGCATTGAACTTGTCGAACGACAAAAAACCGACTCCGGATGTGTCCGCATGCTAAAGGTCGGCCTGACCGGAGGCATTGCCAGCGGGAAATCCGTGGTAGGCGAAATGTTTGTAACGCTGGGCGCGCACCTCATTCATGCTGACCAGATCGCCCACGAACTCATGCAACCTGGAGAGCCTGTTTACCAGGAGGTGGTGCGGAGCTTTGGGCCCGGCATTCTGAACCCGGACGGCACGATCAGCCGCCCTAAACTCGCCGAGGTGGCATTCGGCTCGCCTAATGAAAATATTGCGTCGCGCGTCGAAGAATTGAACCGCATAGTCCATCCCAGCGTAATTCAGATGCAGGACCAGTGGATGGAACAGGTCGGTCGCGAGCACCCCCACGCAGTTGCCATCGTGGAGGCGGCGCTGATCGTTGAGGCGGGAGCAGTCGGGCGCTTTGAGCGTCTGGTGGTAGTAGCCTGCCGGCCGGAGCAGAGGGTTCAGCGTTTTGCCCAAAGGTTGAAACTCGATCTCGACACAGCGCGCATGGAGGTGAACCGTAGAATGGCAGCCCAGATCCCTGACGAGGAGAAAAGCAAGCTCGCCGATTACGTGATCGACAATTCAGGCTCACTGGACGCGACAGAGAAGCAAGTCCGGGAAGTTTATGGGAGGTTGAAGCAGGAAGCGGAGAAAAGTCCTTAACCGCAGAGGACAAGGAATACCAGCACGTGACGATCAATCAAACCATCAAAAATCACCAACTCTATTTTGAACGATTACAATAAACTGCCTCTCAATCCGTGGGATTTTGAACTATGAGACTTCTGCGACCCATGCTCCTCGCTGTCGTTATTGCCGGCGGCTTTTTCTATTTCACCACTTACCGGGGGGGAGGTTTGCACCCGGATAACTGGCTAGGCCGCTCCAATAAGGTCGAAATCACCGAAGCTGCCGGCGGTGAGTCCCTCGACCCCGAAGAGCAGAACAATATTCGTGTGTACCACAACAATATCCCTGCAGTCGTGAACATCACGTCTCGGGCCGTCACCTTCGATTTCTTTTACGGCCTCGTCCCGCAGGAAGGGCAGGGCTCTGGGTTCGTCATTGATAAAGATGGCCACATTTTGACCAACTACCACGTGATCGCCGACGCGCGACAGCTCGAAGTTACTATGCACAACCGCAAGAAGTACCGCGCTACCGTGGTTGGCACGGACCGATCTCATGATCTTGCGGTTATCCAGATCAAAGCACCCGACTTGACCCCCGCCGTTCTTGGCGACTCGCGCAATCTGCAGGTGGGGCAAAAAGTCTATGCCATCGGCAACCCCTTCGGCTTGGCGGGTACCATGACCCGCGGCATTGTCAGCTCGATTCGCTCCGTGCAGGAGGCTGACGGCATGCGGATCGAAGACGCCATTCAGACCGATGCCTCCATTAACCCGGGCAATTCTGGAGGGCCGCTGATGAGCTGGCGCGGCGAGGTGATTGGAATCAACACGATGATCGCCTCCAGCGTCGGGCAGAGCGCCGGCATCGGCTTCGCCATTCCCATCAACACCGCCAAAGCGGTGCTCAATGATCTGGTCACCCTGGGCCGTGTGCGGCGCCCAGCCCTGGGCGTGCGCACGATTCCCATCGGCCCCGAACTGGCCGATCAAATGGGACTGCCCGTGGACTACGGTCTGCTGATTGTGCAGGTAGTCCCCGGAGGCGCGGCCGAGCGGGCTGGACTCAAAGGAGGTAACGAGCGCGCCTACCTGGGAAATATTCCCATCATGCTCGGCGGCGACCTGATTGTGGCTGTAGATGGCGAAAAGGTTTCCGATCAGCAAGACCTGGCTCAGCTCATGAACAATCATCGCGCCGGAGACACGGTTCGTGTGACCATTTATCGCGGCAAGCAGAAGACGGATGTTAACGTCCAATTGGGGGAGGCTCGGGAGCAGGTCTAACCGCTGGTAAGCGATGCAAGCGCGCTCGCAAGTGAAGTCTGGGGTACCTCGTCCTTCATAGATCAATGAACGTCGATTCAGTCCGGCGCTATTGCCTTTCCTTTCCCCACGCCACTGAAAACCTGCAGTGGGGAGAAGATCTCTGCTTCAAGATAGGCGGCAAAATCTTCGCTACCATCGCGCTAATCTATATGTTTCAAATGCCCACCGGAGAAGTTCGCTGAATTATTGGAAGTCGAAGGAATCGAGCCGGCGCCGTACGTCGGCCGCTACAAATGGGTATTGCTGCGGAGATTGGAGCTCTTGCCGGCTAGCGAACTGCACGCTCTGATTCGAGAGTCATACGAAATGGTGGCCACCAAGGCTAAAGTCTCAAAGCCCAAGCCCCGGAAGAAACGATCTGAATCATCGAGAGGCTGAGCGGTTGACCTGCTTCGGTGCATGCAGAAGCGAAAGTGAGCAAATGACCCGATCACTCAATCGCTCAATGCTTCAATCGCATTTGACTCTCCCTCGTTCGGTCGGCTAGCCTCAAGAGCTTGCCCCCAGTTCCAATACGGATGCGATTCCACGCGAAGCCACTGATCGCATTGCTCGCCGCCATGCTGGCGAGTGTTGCCGTGGCCGCGCCCATGCACCCCGTGCATGCGCCGCACGCCATGGTGGCCAGCGTGCACGAGTTGGCGTCCCGTGCGGGTGTAGAGATGATGCAGGCAGGAGGCAACGCGGTGGATGCCGCCGTGGCCACCGGCTTTGCCTTGGCTGTGGTCCATCCGCAAGCCGGAAATTTAGGCGGCGGCGGATTCATGCTCATTCGCTCAACCGATGGCGTTACCCACTTCATTGATTACCGCGAGAAAGCCCCGGCTGCGGCCACCGCCAACATGTACCTCGATGCCCAAGGCAACGTAATCGAAAACGCCAGCCTGGTCGGCTACAAAGCCATTGGCGTCCCAGGATCCGTCGCAGGCATGGCTTACGCCTTGAAGAAATTTGGCAAGCTACCCCTTGAGCGCGTGATGGCTCCGGCTATCAAACTGGCTCGCGATGGCTTCCCGCTGGCTTGGGAGGATGCCCACGATCTGCACGATAAAGATCTGGCAGCTTTTCCCGACTCGCGGCGGATTTTCCATCGTGACGGGAACTACTACGATCCGGGCGAGATTCTTCGCCAGCCCGAACTGGCCGATCAAATGGGACTGCCCGTGGACTACGGTCTGCTGATTGTGCAGGTAG
>QIAS01000541.1:0-465 GCA_003225615.1 Acidobacteriota bacterium
ATTCTTTTACCCGGGTTTCGATCGCGCTCCACGACGAAAGAATCGAAATCCATCCCAGCAGCGTAGTGAGCATGATCAGCAGAAAAGAAACGCCATCAATGCCCAGGTGGAAACCCGCCCCAATCGTCGGAATCCAGTTGTTCGGAGTCCCCTCTAGAAACTTGAAGGCATGCGCGTCGTCGAACCGCTGTGCCCAGAACATCGGCACCAGCGGGATCGAGACGAGCAAGCCGGCTAAGGCAAAGATGTTCGCAATCCAGCGAATCGCGTTCTTGTTCTCCCCCGGAACAAACAAGAGCAGGATTGCTCCAACCAGCGGCGTGAAGAGGATGATCGAAAGTATATGATTCTGCATTTTTTGCTCTTGGCTTAGCTCTCAGCCTTTAGCTCCAGCTCCAGCACATCATCACCTGTACGCGTAATACGCCACGAACCCTAATAGTCCGGCTACCATGACCAAGGCAT
>QIAS01000541.1:503-1589 GCA_003225615.1 Acidobacteriota bacterium
GCGCGCCCCAATGGCAGGGCCATTGACGAACACTCCGTCGATGATCCATGTGTCCCACCACTTGGACAGACTCGCACTGAAACGCGTGATCCATCCGGCTCCGTTCACGGTGCCGTCAATCACATGAACGTCAGTCCAAGTTGAGGCATCTCCAAGCCCTAAAACGCCCAGGCGCACATCTCCCACTTTGCGCCGACCCGTAAACGCATAATCGTAGGCTTCATCCACGTACCACTTGTTTAAAAGCGTGTTGTAAACCGGCGGAGCTGTAGCGGCGATAGGTTCCGTATAGCCCGTGTCTGCCCGTCGGTAAGCCTTCCACGCCATGCCCCAACCCACGCCCGCCGCTGCCAGCGATAGGAACATCAACACGTATTCGGTGCCGGTGGTGTGCTCCTTCTCGCGCTCCCCCGCAGCCGCCTGCTCCGGCTTACCCTCCGCCTGCAGTACCTGCGTTTCTCGCGCAAATACCGGATCAAGAAACTTCGCAAACCGATCAGAGCCGCCCAAACTATGCGGCCATCCCAACCAGCCCGCGGCAATCGAGCACAGCGCCAGCACGATCAGCGGCCCCGTCATGGACTTCGGCGATTCATGAATGTGGTGCTCCACCTCATGGCTCATCCGCGGCCGCCCATGAAACGTCAGATACATCAGCCGGAACATGTAGAACGCGGTCATCAAAGCCGTGGCATAGCCCACGTACCAGAGCAGCCGGTAAGCTCCGCCTTCCCGAGACCACGTCTGCCACAGAATCTCGTCTTTGGAAAAGAACCCGGCAAACGGAAATATCCCCGCGATCGCCAACGTGGCAATGAACATCGTCCAATGCGTAATAGGAATCCGCCGGTGCAGGTCGCCCATGTTGCGCATGTCCTGCTCGCCACTGAGCGAATGGATCACCGAGCCTGCCCCGAGGAAGAGCAAGGCCTTGAAGAAAGCATGGGTAAAGACGTGAAACACGCCCGCGGCAAATGCCCCCACACCAAGAGCGAGGAACATGTATCCCAATTGCGAAACCGTTGAATATGCCAGCACCCGCTTAATATCGTTCTGCACCAAGCCGATGGAAGCAGCAAAGATTGC